>SKSP01000058.1 GCA_007122945.1 Ilumatobacteraceae bacterium
CTCGTTCGACCACGGCGCCGTGAGCCGCTTCAACGCCTGGTTCTTCACGGCGTTCGCCGGCTACATCAACCACGTGGCGCGCCGCCACAAGCAGGCTGCGTTCGCCGACCTCGACACGTCCGGCACCATCGTCGAGATCGGCGCGGGCACCGGCGCGAACCTCGCTCACCTCCCGAACGGCACGCACGTCGTGGCGGTCGAGCCGAGCCGCGCGATGCACGCCCGACTCCAGCGACGATGCGCCGAGGCCGGGATCGACGCGACGGTCGTCGCCGGTGGTGCCGAGTCCATCCCGCTGCCCGACGGCTCGGTCGACGAGGTGATCTGTTCGCTCGTGCTCTGCACGGTCGCCGATCCCGAACGGGTCCTCGACGAGGTCCGGCGGGTGCTGCGACCCGGCGGCCGCTTCCGATTCGTCGAGCACGTCGCCGCGCCCCGTCGGGGTGTGCGTCGGATGATCCAGCGCGCGATCCGGCGGCCGTGGGGCTGGCTGTTCGAGGGCTGCCGGCCCGATCGCCACACCATCGATGCCGTGCGCGCCGCCGGGTTCTCCGAGGTCCGCGCCGAGCACCGGCGGTTCCGCCGCTCGCTGTTCTTCCCGGTGAACACCGCCGTGTGGGGGGTGGCGGTCAGATGAGCACGCCGTCGACCGTCCCCCGCACTCCCCGCGCCTCTCGCGCCGCGACGTCGAGGCTCACGGTGCGGTCGCCCCGGTTCGACATCCCCGACGACCTCGCCGACACCTTCGACGGCGACCTGTCGGACGCGTGCTCGCGGGTGGCGTTCTCGCTGATCCTGCCGCACCTCGAGCCGTACCTGATCCGGGTGTACCGGGCGCTCGCGCCCCACATCACCGACGCCCGGATCGCGGCGGACGTCGAGGCGTTCTGCGGGCAGGAGGCCCAGCACCATCGCGGCCACGCCGCCGCGAACCGGAAGATCCGAGCGTTCCTCGGGCCCGACACCGCCGGCCGGCTGCTCGCCGTCGAGGAGCGGATCGAGGCGGACTACCGGCGGTTCGAGACCGAGCGGTCGCTCCGCTTCCAGGCGGCGTTCATCGAGGGCTTCGAGGCGATGACGTGCGCGATGGGCCTCACCGGTCTGGAGACCGGCCGACGCCCGGTGGGCGACGGACCGTGGGCCGCGCTGTGGCGGTGGCACCTGTTCGAGGAGCTCGAGCACCGCAACGTGGCGTTCGACGTGTACGAGCAGCTCGGCGGGAGCTACCCGTTCCGGGTCGCGGTCGGAGCGCGATCCCAACTCCACTTCCTGCGGGCGCTGCACGAGCTGCACGGGATCCTCATGGAGCACCACGGGGCGTCCACCCGGGGTGTGCACCTCCCCCCGCTGCTGCGGCAGGGCTGGCGCCGCTGGCTGCGCACGTACTCGCCGCGCTACGACCCGCACGCCATCGAGCTCCCCGACGCGATCGGCAGGTACCTCGCCACCCTCCCGCTCGCCCGGGCCGGCTGAGCCGGGCGCTTCGTTCAGCGTTTCCGTGAGCGGGTCTCGGATTCGCGGAACGAAGCGGAGCACGGGTGTGGGGGTGGGGACGCCCCGGCGGGCGGCTACTCGGCGGAACGCCAGCGGTGGTGCTGGGCGAGCTCGAGGGTGGCGCCCCGTCGGGCGCGGGCCCGGCGCTCGGCGAGCTCGCGCTCGCGCCGGATCTCGGGCCACCGCTCGAGGTACGCCGCGAGCACGGCGGGGTCCGGGCGGTAGCGCGCCAGCGCATCGGGTGTGGCCGCGCTCAGTGCGACCGCGCCGTTGTACCCACCGAACCCTTGTGTCGCGCAGATCGCACCGCCGGCTGCGTCGCCACGGACCGGCGCCGCCGAGAGCTCGAACTCCTCGACGACGGGGCCGACCTCGGGATCGACGCGCCGGAGCGTCGGCAGCCCGACCGCCGGCTCACCGAGCAGGTACTGGATGGCCTGGGAGACCGCCTTCAACCCGGTCTCGCCCATCGTGTGGCCGTCCCCGAGTGCCTTCGGGGCTCCGACCGGGACCGTGGGGAGCGCCCCCGACCGACCGGCGCGCTCGGCCGCGGCGCGACGGGCCGAGGCGATCGTGGTCAGGTCTGTCTTGGAGTTCGCTCGCGTGCCGGTCGCGTGTGCCACGACGTAGCCGAAGTGATCGACCCCGAGGCCGTGCCCCGCGGCCGCGATCTCGAACGCCTGGATGAGCGCGTTCTCACCGCCGAACCCGACCCCGGCGAAGTGCGCCTTGCCGCCCGTCTCCGCGCTCTGCCCCCAGCCGACGATGATCGACGTCACGTCGAGGAAGTTCCGCAGCGCGACGTCGAGCGTGGTCACGACGACACCGGAGCCGCCGTCGCCGATCACGGTGCCGGCCGCGTCGACGTCGAACGGGGCGAGCGAGTCGGCCACCGCGCGTCGATCGGTCGGCGATCGACCCTCGTTCAACGCTTCGAGCTTGGCGCTCGTGACGAGGGCGTTCGGGCCGAACGCCTCGACGACCTGCCAGTCCGGGCGGGTCGCCGCGTCGGCCGCGGTCCACAGCGCCAGCCGGGGCGCGCGATGGCCCGGGTGGTCGAGCAGCATCTCGCCGGCGAGGTCGCACAACCCGACGAGGCTCGACGCGCAGGCCGCGGCGGTGTTCATCGGGGCCTGCGGCACCTGCATGTAGCCGTCGGCGTGGCGCAGCGCGCCGAGCAGCCCGGGGTTCTTCGTCGTCCGGCCCAGCGGATACGAGGGTGCGAGCATCGCGGACACGAGCGCCCCACCGTGCGAGGCGAGCGAGCTGGCGAGCCGGGCGGCGAACCGGTCGGTCGGCCCCGCCTCGCGGGCGGCCGTGTCGGTGGGCGATCGCAGCTCGGCCGACGAGTCGAGGCCGGGGAAACACGACGCCGCGGCGACGCGGAAGTCGGCCGGGTGCGGGATCAGCTCCGACAACGGGCGCGGCAGAGCGGCCAGCGCGCCGAGCCCGGCGTAGGCGAACAGCTGCGACTGGAGCGAGGGGCCGAGGCTCAGATCGTCGTCGAACAGCCCGTGCATGTCCTTCAGCTCGGAGTCGCGGATCTGGCGCCACGACAGCCCGGCCAGGCGCCGGAGGCCGCCCGTCCCCAGATCGTGGGGCAGCGGGGCGGCGATGTCGGTCTCGACGTCGGCCCCGGCGAGCTCCGCGATGCGCCTGATCCCGAGGTCGTGGCGGAGGGCGTCGCCGTGGCGGTCCTCGACCTCGCCGGACGTCGTCGCCGTTCCGTCGGCCGCCCAGCGGGCCCGGACCGATCCGTCGCCGTCGATCTCGAGATCGACGATGCCGGCGTCGAACGCAGCGTGGAGGACGGCATCGGACCATCCCCGGACGAGGCCCAGGGTGGTGGCGGTGCTGCCGACGGCGGACATCGTGCACGGGGTACCGATGGTGACGAGGACGCGCTCGGGAGGGAGTGGAACCGGCAAGGGGATCGACCCTAGCGAAGACGTTTCGTCGTCACGTGACGAGGGCCACCCCGTGCGCCGTGTCCCGTTTCGTCATGAAACCGACATACTTTCGGCTCCGACCGGGAC
>SKSP01000228.1 GCA_007122945.1 Ilumatobacteraceae bacterium
ACGAACCAGACCGAGAGCCAGACCGGACCGGTGTGGAGCTCCTCGACCGCGACGAGGAGGTCCGCCGGGACAGCTGGCGCACCGACACCGGCGTAGACGCGCTGGGCATCCTCGGCGCCGATCCCGGTCTCGGAGACGAGCACGGCTCCGCCGAGGAAGGGCTCGCTCCCGAAGCCGCCCTCGAGGGTGCGCAGCTCGTCGAGTCCCTCGCGCTCCATCCAGGCGATCACCTCCGCCGGAACGTCGGCCTGCCGGAGCTCGTCGAGCGTCACGGACTCGGCGAGCGACCATCCGGCGTCCACCCCGCTCGCGCCGACCTGGAGCCACGCGCCGAGGCGGGCGGGAGCGACCACCTCGCCGAGCCGGCGCAGGCGCGCCGCACCGAGCTCGGAGGCTCCGAGGTGGTCGAGCGACGCCGCCACGTCGGCCAGCACCGTGTCCACCGGGGCCGACAGCTCCCAGGTGAGCTCGTCGAGCTCGATCGTGGCCCACGCGGCGAGATCGACGTCCACCCGCGCACCCGATTGCCAGACATCGAACATCTCGATCCAGCGGTCGAGCAGGTCGAGCTGCTCGCCCGGGACGTCGGTCGTCCGGGCGGCGAGCGCCATGCGGATCCGCGCGGCCGCCAGGGCGTCCGCCGACGATCGGTCCATCAGGCGCTCGCCGACCGGGCCCGACCGATCGCCATCCGGCGCCTCCGTGCCGGCTTCGGTGGCGCCGCGACGCGGATCAGCCCGAGCGCCTCGTCCCACTTGTCGGGCGAGAGCCCGGTCAACTTGCGGTACTTCTCGAACCGCTCGATCTGCCCCTTGTGAGCCTTCCCCGGCTCGAACGTCTCGGGCTTCTTCCTCGTCCCCTTCATCTCGATCCCGTGCGCGTTGCCGACGTCGGCGATGAACGCGTCGAGCTCACCGGCCGGCAACGTGGTCAGGTTCTCGAGCGGCTTCAGCACCGTCCGGTCACCGAGCTCCACGAGCAGGTCGTGTCCGAACTCGGCGCCGAACGAGGGGTCGAACCGGTTCCCCGACTTGTGTGGCGAGTCGAGACCCGTCGCACCGAACATGCCGCCGGCCCTGTTCTCCTCGAGCACCTTGCGCTTCGTGCCGCCTGCATCGATCTGGGTCTCCGAGCCGGAGACCGCGAGCGCTTCGGCCAAGCGGCCGGTCGTGTCGTCCTTCACCCGCTCGAAGAGCTGGGCGAAGAGCGGCGCGGCCGTGACGTCGAACAGGTCCTGGAGCGTCAGCGTCTTGTGGAACTCGGTGAACGCCTTCGTGCCGTCCGACGTCACCGCCCCGACGGCCACGTCGATCGTCTTGTTGCCGACCTTGGAGACCGCGGCGATCGACAGGTCGGACGCGAACTTCTTGAAGAAGACCTCCGCGGTCAGGCCCTCGAAGCCCGAGATCGACTCGAGCGCACTGGAGAAGTGGCTGCTCCCGTCGGGCATGAGGTAGTCGCCGCCGGTCAGGCCCTTGGAGTCGATCAGGTTGAGATGCTGGTCGATGACGCCCTTGAGCTGTTGCAGCCCGACGTTGAGCGCCGCCTGCAGCGCGGTCTTGGCGAGCGTGATGCTCCCCTCCGCGAGCAGGTTCGACTCGCTCGGCATCATCACCTTGTCGATGATCGCGAGCGCCATGTCCTTGCCGAAGCTGAGAGCCGCCTGGACCATCGTCATCGTCAGCACCGGGAGCGTGCCGATGCCGAGCGTGGCCGCCATGATCACCGCGTCGAGGATCAGGCTGACGACCATCTTGAGACGGGCGGCGTACTTCTTGGCGGTCGCCTCGAACGACTTCGTGCGCTGCTCGAGCTCCGATCGCCGTTCGGCGAACTCGGTGCGGGCCGCCGAGGTCTCGGTGGCGTCGCCGCGGGCCGCCGCCGAGTCGAGGCCGCGCATTCCCCGGGTGAGCAGGCCCGACGATTCTTCGCGCAACTGACCCTTCACGGTCAGCAGCGACCACTGGTGCCAGGTCCGCAGGTTCTCCTGCTTGCTCTGGTCGGCGACGAACAGGGTCCGCTCACCCACGACCTCGAGCTCCCGGGGCATCAGGCCCCGGCCGACCAGCGCCTCGGTCATCTCGGGTGTCCGGAGCTCCTTGGCCAGGTGCTTGGCGAACCTCGCCAGGAGGCTGAAGTACTCCGGCGTCGTCAGCTGCTTGCTGCCGGTGTTGAGCTGGCGACGCCGCTCCTGGCGCATCGTGAGCCGGAAGGTCGCGGCGATCCGGTCGTTGGTGACCCCGAACGCGTCGAGCGCGGCGGACATCTCGGTGTTGATGCTGGCCTCGTCGTCGCTCCCCGGGATCGCCTTCTTGCGGCGGTCCTCGAGCGTCGTGAGCCGGCCGATGACCGATGTCCGCTCATCCAACACGCCGCGGTACTCGTCGATGTTGGTCCACTCGTCGAGCAGCGCACCGGCCGAGAGCCGTTCGAAGGTGCCCGCGATCGTGTCCAGGTCGGCCTTGCCCTTCGGACGAGCCGTCTGGGCCTTGGCGATGATCTTGGCGACCACGTCGTAGTCGCGCCCGGCGCCCGTGCTCGTGCCGGCGGCGAGCGCCTTGCCGAGGCCGTACTTCTTCAGCTTCCCTGACGCCGTCGGGTCGAGCTTGGCGAAGGCCCCGTGGAGACCCGCCTGGCCGACCGCCGAGACGATGTCGAGCGCGAACGAGTAGATCTTCTTCTCGTCGTTCGAGCTCGTGATCAGGATCGCCCATCGATGGGCCCAGCTCTCGACCTCGCGCGACCGGAGGATCTCGGCGCGCTCGTCGGCGTCGGCGCCGTGCCGCGGCGGCCGGGGCGGCGCCGCGCCCTGGGTGCCGAACTCGTAGCGCTTGCCACCCCGCGCGTGCTTGACCGTGATCAGCTGATCGAGGGACTCGCCACTCTTGGCCTCGACCACGAGGCCGAGCGCGGCCGAGACCTCCTGCAGCCGGGTCAGCACCTTCTTGCGGTGGATCTCCTCGTGGCCGTGCTTGGTGAGGTCCTTCTCGTAGTGGGCGACGATGGTCCGCACCAGCTCGGTGTCGGCTCGCACGATCGCGCACTCGTCCGCGTCGAGCGTGGCGACCAGCTGGGCGAACTTGCGGGTCTCGAACGACTTCTTGAAGACGTAGCGGCGGAACGCCACCAGGTTCTCGGTCGACTGCTTCTGGTCGAGTTGGGCCAGGATCAGCTCGCGGTTCTTCGGCTTCACCTTCGCGGCGTCGAGCAGCTCCCGCAGTCGGGAGCTGCCGTACGCCACCAGCGTCTGCACCGCCTTGTCGTCGCTCGTGTCGACATCGACACCGGCCAGGGCGCGGTACAGCGGGAGCGCATTGGTCGCGTCGAGGGCGCCGAAGGTCTTCATCACCCGCGGCCGCCGGTTCTTGGCGCCTCGCGTGTGCTGGATCGTGATCTCCCCGGCCAGCGACGACAGGGCGGCGATCACCTTCGGGTCGGTGGCCCGACCGACCGCCGCTCGCAGCATCGCCTGGTGATCGGCATCACCGCGTCCCGCGTCGAGACCCGGCGCCGAATCGAACTCCGCCA
>SKSP01000209.1 GCA_007122945.1 Ilumatobacteraceae bacterium
GGGGAGCACCGAGATGGCACGGAACCTGATCAGCGAGCGGATCCTCGGCATGCCTCGCGAGCACGCCGCCGATCGCGGTGTCGCGTTCCGCGAGGTGAAGCGCAACCCCTCACGCTGACGGATCGGGGGCGTCCACGGCCCTCCCCGACCATCACGATCCACGTGACCCACCCGATCCACGCGATCCAACCCCGGAGGAACATCTTCGTGCGTACCGACATCGAATTCGTGTCCGAGGACATCACGATCGCCGCGTGGCTCTACCCCGCCGACGGTCCCGGACCCCACCCCGGTGTGGTCATGTCTACCGGGTACGCCGGCGTGCGCGGGGGCCTGCACGGCTACGGGTTCCCCCAGGCGTTCGCGGCGGCGGGGTTCACCACGCTGCTCTTCGACAACCCGCACCTCGGAGCGAGCGGCGGCACACCCCGACAGGAGCTCGATCCGGTCAAGCAGCAGCGCGCGTACCGTGACGGCATCACGTTCCTCGCCGCCCGCGACGACGTCGACGAGAACCGCATCGGCATCTGGGGTACGTCGTACTCGGGAGGGCACGTCCTGGTCGTCGGTGCCCAGGACCGCCGCGTGCGAGCCGTCGTCTCCCAGGCGATGACGATCAGCGGCCACCAGAACAGCCTGCGCCGGCACAGCCCCGCCGAGTACGCCGCGCTGGCAGGTCGTTTCGCCGAGGACCGCGTGCGTCGGGCGCGCGGCGAGGAGCCCACGATGGTGCAAGCGTTCGACACCGCGAGCGACAGCTACCGCAAGGCGATGGCCCGTCCGCCCGAGGACCGCGAGGGCTGGAGGAACGAGATCACGTTGCGTTCGCTCGAGATGTACGACGAGTACGAGCCCGGGATGTACATCTCGAGGATCAGCCCCCGCCCGCTGCTCATGATCGTGCCCACCGACGACCGGCTCACACCGGCCGAGGACGCGCTGGCGGCATACTCGCAGGCCCACGAGCCGAAGCGACTCGTTACCGTGCCGGGTGATCACTACGCCGTGTACGAGGAGGAGTTCGACACCACGTCGACGGCTGCGATCGAGTGGTTCCGGGCTCATCTCTGAGCGACCGGACCGGCGGCCCGGATCGCTCCGCGGGTGTCCGGTCGATCAGGCCGTGACCAACGCGAGGGCGTTGTCACGCATGATCTTGCGGATGTCGTCGTCGGGCAGATCGGTGATCGCCTCGGCGTAATCGGCCGGCTGCACGTTGCCCTCGGGGTGCGGCCAGTCGGAACCCATCAGGACCCGGTCGGCACCGATCAGCTCGGCGAGCGCCACGACGTCCTCTTCGGGGAAGGGCGAGACGTAGACCTTCTCCTTGAAGATGTCGGAGGGCTTGTCGGTGACGAGGTTGCCGAAGGCCTCGATGCGGCGCTCGAGGAAGCCGCCGGCGTGATCGAGCGCGTGCAGCAGGTACGGGACCCACGTGCAACCCATCTCGATGCTGCCGATCTTGATGTTCGGGAAGCGACCGAAGAAGTCACCGAGGACGAGCGCCGTGATCGTGTCCATGATCGGCTTCTCGCCGGAGAACAGGGCCCGCCGCAGCGTCTCGTTGTAGCCCTTGTCGGACGTGGCGGGGCGCCCCCAGTGGTCGTCGAACATGTCGTCGTACGGCGATTGCCCACCGATCGCGTGGTAGGTCACGAAGATGCCGGCCTCGTTGACGCGCGCCCAGAACGGATCGAAGTGCGGATCGGCGGGCGACCGGCCGTACCACGGTCCGGGACGGAGGCAGATGAGCCGGGCGCCGAGATCGAGGACGCGCTCGAGCTCGACGACGGCCTGGTCGACGTCGAGCACCGGGATGACCGGCGGGCTGTAGATGCGCCCCTCGAAGTCGAAGCCCCAGTCCTCGTCGAGCCAGTCGTTGAAGGCCCGGAAGATCCGGTACATCATGTCGGCGTCGTCGAACATGAGGTGCTCGATGCACTGCCCGAGGGTGGGGAACATCCACACCGATTCGACGTTCTGCGTGTCCATCACCGCGAGCCGTGCCTCCCGGTCCTGGTACTCCGGCGGGAGCGGCTCGAGCTCGCCGTAGGACGCGATCGACCCCGGACGCTGCCGGGCACCCCGTTCGAGGGCCTTCAGGTGGTCGTGGAACGCTCCCGGCTTGGCGATCGGGTTGAACGTGGGGTTCGGCACGCCCGTCGACTTGCGATCGCCGAAGAACAGATGACGCCGCTTCCCCTCCGACATCCACCGGACGTGCTTGCGGACCTTCTCGTCACCGTGCCTGGTGAAGGTGTCGGCGACCTCGTAGTAGTGATTGTCGGCGTCGAAGATCTTGTAGTCCATCTGGTGGTCCACGAGCTACCCCTCTCTCGAACCTACAGGTGTCATCCCGGCAGGTGTCATACCGGCAGGTGTCATACCGGACGATCCGCCGATCGTAGCAGATCTACCTACCGTTCGTTCGATGAATCGGCGGCGCCGGACCGGCCGGCTGCCGTCACCCGCCGACGAACTCCGCCACGAGCCCGGTCCACGTCGCGAGATCCTCGGCGGTGCGCGCGACGTGCAACGTGGAGCCGGCGATCAACTCGTGGAGCTCCGACGCCGTCGACTCCGGATGGACCGGGTCGCCGGTCCAGGCGAGGATCATGGTCGGGACGGCGATCGAGGCCACGGCGTCGCGGGGCGGGAAGTCGGCGTGGGCCGCCCCGCGCATCACCCGCGCCAGCCGGGCGGGCTCCCAGGCCCGGGTGACCCGCGCCTGGCGATCCCTGATCGTCGGATCCGCCGCGAGCGGGCCCGGGAGCGGGAGCTCGGCCCGGGCGGCGATGACCGGTTCGACCCCGTGCTGCTCGATCACGTCCGCGCTGCGTCCCCACTCCGAGGCCTGGGCCGCGCGCGTCTCCCACGCGGTCGGCGGGATGACGAGGATGCTGGACCGAACCCGCTCGGGCGCCGACACGGCCGCATGCAGCGCGGTGCCGCATCCCATCGATGCGCCAGCGGCGATGTACTCGTCGATCCCGAGGTGATCGGCGAGCGCGAGCTGGTCGCGAGCGAGCTCGTCCCACCCGTACGATCGGAGCTCCGGCGGCGACGACGAGTCGCCGTGACCGCGTGCGTCGTAGCGGACGACCCGAGCCGGCACCGCACTCCACTCGATGAGACCGACCTCGACCTCGGCGGCACGACTCTGGGACAACCCGTGCCCCCAGATCAGGTCGGGGCCCGTGTCGCCGAGCTGCTCGTACGCGAGCTCCGCGCCCCGGACGGACGCGACGTGGGCGCGGGCCACGGTCAACTCGCCGGGATCGGCTCGCCCACCGACGACGCGTGCAGCGGGGTGGGCATCGCCTGGATCTCGGGGAGCACCTTCTCGGCGAACAGGCGCAGGCTCTTCTCGGCCTTGTCGCGGGGCATCCCACCGTAGAACACGTGCACCACGACCATCTCCAGGCTGATCGCCTCCTGGAGCGCCTTGATCTTGTCGATGATCTGATCCGGCGTCCCGATCGGCTGCGTCTTCCGGCGGGCTTCGAGCGAGGCGTCCGCGACACCGA
>SKSP01000485.1 GCA_007122945.1 Ilumatobacteraceae bacterium
CGCCCTCGCACGGGGTCGTACGCCCACTCGGTGACGCCGGTGTTGACGGGGCGCATCTGCGCGCCGGTCCCGGGGTGTGGGATCCCGAGCAGGATCCGCATCGAGGCCATCACGACCCCGGCGTGGCACACGGCGACCACCGTCTCGTCGGCGTGATCGCGCGCGAGCCGCTCCAGCGTGCGGCCCACCCGCTCGTGGAAGCCGTTCCAACTCTCGCCCGCCGGCGCGAAGACGCGATCGGGCTCGGCCTCCATGTCGAACGAGCCGTGACGTGCGTCGTACTCGGCCCACGTGAGACCGTCGGCGTCGCCCGGGTGCATCTCGCAGAGGTCACGATCATGGCCCCCGATCCCGAGGCCGAGCGCCGGCGCGATGATCCGTGCGGTCTCGATGGCGCGCGGCAGCACGCTGGCGACGAGGACGTCGGGTCGCAGCCGTCCGGTGTCGGCGAGACGGTCGCGCAGCGCCTCGGCCTGGCGGCGACCGAGGTCGGTCAACCCGGTGCAGCCCCGCTCGCCGCCGATCACGCCGTGGAGACCGGCGTGCGCGTCACCGTGACGCACGAGGACCAGTCGCATCACCCCAACGGTAGGGCCGGGGCACGACGGCGAGACGTCACGGGTGCCATGACCTCACGCCGACCTCACGTCGACCTCACGTCGACGTCACGTCGGCCGTGGCGTCACTTGGGCGGCATGCGGATGCCACCGTCGACGCGGATCGTCTCCGCGTTGAGGTAGCTGTTCGTCACGCACTCCATGACGACGCTCGCGAGCTCGTCGGGATGGCCCAGGCGCTGCGGGAACAGGACGCCCTTCTGCAGGTTGGCCTTGAACGCCTCGCTGCCCTCGCCCTCGCCGTAGATCGGCGTGTCGATCAGGCCGGGGGCCACGGTGTTGACGCGGACCCCGATCGCCGCGAGGTCACGGGCGATCGGCAGCGTCATCCCGACGACGCCACCCTTGGAGGCCGAGTACGACGCCTGACCGATCTGGCCGTCGAACGCGGCGACCGAGGCGATGTTCACGATCGCCCCGCGCTCGCCCGACTGGAGCGGCTCGGCGGTGCTCATCGCCGTGCCGGCGAGGCGGATGCAGTCGAACGTGCCGATCAGGTTGATCGCGATGACCCGCTTGAAGGCGTCGAGATCGGCGGCCGAGTCGAACGTGCCGTCCTTGCCGACGGTGCGCTGTGCCCAGCCGATGCCGGCCGAGTTGACCAGCACGCGCACCGGACCCATCGACTTGGCCATCTCGACGGCGTTCTTGATGTCGTCGGTGTTGGTGACGTCGACCTTGCAGAACGCGCCGCCGATCTCGTCGGCGAGCGCCGAGCCCTTCTCCTCCTGGAGGTCCGCCACGACCACCTTGGCGCCCTCGGCGGCCAGGAGGCGGGCCGACGACGCTCCGATGCCGGAGGCTCCGCCGGTGACGATTGCGCTTGCGCCAGTGATGTCCATGGCGCCGGACGTTAGGCGGACGTCGGTCCCGCCGTGGAATCGGGACCG
Source organism: Ilumatobacteraceae bacterium (assembly GCA_007122945.1). Taxonomy (GTDB): domain Bacteria; phylum Actinomycetota; class Acidimicrobiia; order Acidimicrobiales; family Ilumatobacteraceae; genus SKSP01. The sequence continues at coordinate 1,508 of SKSP01000485.1, forward strand.
GGCGACGACGGGTGGCGCCCTGCGTGATGCGCGTCAGCGGCCGAGGCCGCTGCGGGTGTCGACCACCCGTTCGGGCACGATCGGCTCGAAACCACCCGAGAACCAGCCCGACACGTCGACGAGCACGTGAACGTCGTCGAACGTGTAGACGCACACCTCGCCGGTCTCGTCGAGCTGCACGAGCACGGCGTTCGGCTCGACGTCGCCCGACGCCATGTAGTTCACGTTGGACGCCTCGGGCATCGGCGCCCCGCACGGCCACACGGTGAGGTAACCCGGCCCGTTCGGGTCGACCGCGGTCACGTTCAGCGCGACCGCCACCGCAGCGCCGTCGTCGGGCACGCCGGCGGCGCCGACGACCTCGAACGCCAGCGGCTCGGACGGCGCGACCTTCCCGGCCGCCGCGCCGATGCCGTTGCGGGTGTCCACGACCCGTTCGGGGACGACCGGTTCGAAGCCGCTCACGTCCTCCAGGCCCGTGAACCACCCGGCGACGTCGACGAGGACGTGCGCCGCGGCGTAGGTGTAGACGCACACCTCGCCGGTCTCGTCGAGGTCGACGAGCACGGCGTTCGGTTCGGCGACGCCGGGCGCCAGGTAGTTGACGTTGGATGCGACCGGCTGATCGGCACCGCACGGCCATACCGTCAGGTAACCGGGACCGTCCGGATCGACCGCGGTCACGTTCAGCGCCACGGCGACCGCCTCCTCGGGCACCTCCGCGAGTGCGAAGTCGACCCGGAGCGGGTCGGCCGGCGGGACCTTGCCGGCGGGTGCCCCCTCGCCGCCGCGCGTGTCGACCACACGGTTCGGGACGATCCCGTCGAACCCGCTGCTGAACCAGCCGGCGACGTCGACGAGGACGTGCGCCGCGGCGAAGCTGTAGATGCACACGTCGCCGGTCTCGTCGAGCTGCACGAGCACGGCGTTGGGCTCCGCACCGCCGGCCGACATGTAGTTCACGTTGGACGCCTCCGGCCGATCGGCACCGCACGGCCACACGGTCAGGTAACCGGGGCCGTCCGGATCGACGGCGGTCACGTTGAGGGCGACCGCGACCGCCGAGCCGTCGTCGGGAACCCCGGCGCGCCCGGCGATCTCGGCCCGCAGGGGCTGGGTCGGCAGGACCTTCCGGTCGACGACCTGGACGACGTCACCCGACACGGCGACGGTTCCCATCGACGTACCGCCGTAGTAGTGGTCGAGGATCTCCTCCCAGGTCCACCCGTGGTTCACGGCCCATCCGTAGGCACCCCACTGGCTCATGCCACGGCCGTGTCCGAACCCGGTCCCCTCGACGACGACCGCTTCGATCTGGCCGTTGTCGGACCCGTTCGTGAGCCGGCGGGCCTCGTCGTTCAGGAACCGGGAGAACTCGGCCCGTCCGGTCGCGGTCAGGTGGATGCCGTCCGCGAACCACCGGTTCCTCTGCGAGCCGCTGCTGTGGTCGTTCCAGTTCAGGACCGTCAGCTTGGCGTTGCCGGAGGCCTTGGAGGCCAGCACGGTGTTGACCGCGGAGAAGCTGCTCCCCTGGTTGCTCGACCGGGTGGAGAGGTTCACCCACGCGACCTGGCCGACGTTGCGGGACTCGAGGGCGTCCATCACCGCATCGACCTTCGGGCCGTAGCTCGACGGGTCGTTGTACCCGAGTTGGACGATCACGAGATCGGTGTTCATCGGGACCTTCTGGGCCGCGGCGACACCGGAGGTCGGCCCACCGCCGGTCGTGGATCGCGAGACGAGCGTGTCGTAGTGGGTCGAGGCGAAGGCACCGTCGACCAGCGGCTGGATCGCGCCGGCGTCGCGGATGCTCTGCCCGACCGAGTCACCGATCAGGGCGAACGTCGCGTCGCTGGTGCGACCCTCGACCCGCCGGAACTCGAAGCCGGGCGAGGGGAAGTTCTGGGCGCCCCGGAAGTTCCACGCCGTCTCGGTCCGGGTCGAGCTCGACCCTTGGATGCGGACGAAGCGCGCCCAGATGCCCTCGAACCCCTGATTCGTCATCGACGACG
>SKSP01000518.1 GCA_007122945.1 Ilumatobacteraceae bacterium
AACGTGTACCCCGTGCTCCACACCTACGGGACCACCGGGGTGCTGCTCGACGGCACGATGCCGCTCGTCGCCGCCGAGGAGTGGGACGAGGTGGTGGTCGACGCACCCGACCTCGCCACCGGTGGACGGTTCGTTCGCTCCCTCGCCGAGGCCGACCTGCCCCACCGGGTCGCCACCGCGCAGGAACCGGCGCTGATGGGCTGCTTCCGCCCGCTGCGCACGCTAGGACTGACCGGCGCCGGGGTGATGGTGATCATCGCCCGCCGGGTCGTGGACCAGCTGCACGCGCTCGCCGCCGAGCACGGCTGCACCGTGCACCCGTGGAAGCGCTGGGGCGACGCCGACCGGCCGTCGCTCGGCGCGATGGTCTACGGCCACCGCATGTTGTGGCTGAAGAAGGGTCATCCCGACGCCGGGTTCCTCCACGTCTACTTCACCCCCGGCGACGAGGACCGCCAGATCAGCGAGATCAAGCAACGGTTCGGCGACACCGTGCTCGTCGAGATGAAGTACATGCGCTCGGCGTGGCTCCGCCAGCTGTGCGGCCACCCCGGGCCCGGGCTGTTGCCGGCGTCGGTGCTGACCGTCGACCCCGGCACCCGCGAACGGCTCGACGAGGTGACGGCATGCTGTCACGACCTCGGCGTCAACCTGCAGAACCCGCACACCCTCAAGCTCGACGAGAGCGGACTGTTCCCGGACTTCGGGCCGATCCTCGAGTTCAAGCGGCGAGTCGACCCGCACCACCTGCTGAACCCCGGCAAGATCAGCGACACCGCACTGGAGCGAGCCCGATGACCCGCATCGACCACGTCGCCCTCGAGATCCCCCGCTTCGACGAACATCTCGCGCTGCTCACCGAGCACCTCGGCCTGCGCATCGTGCGTGAGGGGCGCCGATACTCCACCGGTCAGCGCATCGTCATGGTCACCGACGACCACGGTTTCAAGCTCGAGCTCATCGAAGCCACGCCCGATGGCGATACCGGCCACGCCACCGAGGTGTTCCAGCACCTCGCCGTGCGGGCCGACGACGTGGCGGCCACCCACGCCGACCTGCTCGCCACCGGCGCTACCGAACAGCGCCCACCCCACCGCCTCGACGCCGCCCGCGCCGACACCTCCCTCGTCCGCCTCGGCGACCTCGCCGTCCAGGTGGTCCACTACGACCCTGACAGCCCCGACCTCACGTAGCTCAGCCGAAAGGGCGCGAGTCTCGTCTTCGTCGCGCCAGAACGCGTCCACCCGCGATCCCACGCGACCAAGACGGGACACCCGCCACCCGCGCCGTCCACCTCTTGCCTCTGTGTCGCTGAGCGCCGCCCCTACCGGCTCCCAGCGACTCTGTGTCGCTCAGCGGCCGATCACCGGCGGACCACCGGGTTCTGACGATGATTCAGCGGTGGCTGGCGAACGCAATCCGCCACGGAATCTGCTGCGACCGACGACGTCACAGCCACTGAGTACGCTTGGACCCGACGCCCGGACACCGCTCGGACACCACTCGGAGACCCGTCTCCCGCAGACCACGAGCCCTCACACTCACCGCCTCCGGGAGACCACCGCCGTTACCATCGACGAACACCAGCGCTACCAACTCCACCAAGCCCTCGAGACACAACTCGGAACCGAGAACGCAGCCACCCTCATGGCACACCTCCCACCCGTCGGATGGGCCGACGTCGCCACCAAACACGACCTCAACGAGCTGCGCTCCGATCTCCACGCCCTCGAAGAGCGCCTCGAGCTCCGCCTCACCGCCGAAATTGCCGGCGTGTGCACCGAGATCCACAAGACCGCACGGGCAATGACGATCACCTTCGTCGCTGCCACCGCCGCCATCGTCACCGCGATCGCCGCCCTCACCAATCTGTTCGGCTGACCGGCGCAGCCCCCATCGACGCAACGTCGACCGCGTCTCGTGAGTTCGAGTTCGCCGTCGACCCCACGGCGGAGCCGCTCGACCCGCTGATCGTCGACGTCGGACCGTTCATCGACCCGGCCGTGCCGACCGCGAACCGGCGCCCCAGCGACTCTGAGTCGCCACGCGCCGCCTGAGGCGGCCCTCCGCGACTCTGTGTCGCTCGGCGGCCGGTCCCAGCCACCTCACCGGCGCTCGTGCTTCCTCGGCGCCCGTGCTTGGCGTCTCGACGCGGCCCACCGCGATCGCCCGCGACCGCACTCCGGCTGTCACAGCCCCCGACTACGCTTCATCTCACGCTCGGCGCTGACCGGGCGCTCGGAGATCGTTCTCCCGAATCCACGAGCCCCGAATCCACGGGCTCATCGCCTGACCCCCGCCCGGAGAACGACCGCCGTGACCATCGACGAACGCCAGCGCTACCACCTCCACCAGACACTCGAGACCAGCCTCGGACCCGACGCAGCAGCCACGCTCATGGCCTACCTCCCACCAGTCGGCTGGGCCGACGTCGCCACCAAACACGACCTCAACGCGCTCGAACAACGCCTCGACCTCCGCTTTGAGGCGATGGGTCACCGCTTCGAGGCGATGGACCACCGCGTCACCGGCGGGCTCGCCGAGGTGCGCACCGAGATCCACAAGACCGCACGGGCCATGACGATCACCTTCGTCGCTGCCACCGCCGCCATCGTCACCGCGATCGCCGCCCTCACCAGCCTGTTCGGCTGACCGGTCCCAGAGCGCCCAGATCCACGGGCACCGGGCGACGGCCCCGCAGCGGTCACCCGGCGAGATCGGCAATCAGCTGGTTGACGTCGGTCTGCGTCGACGCAGTGTGTGCATCAGAGCATCACAGTTCCCGGTGCTATGATGCAGACGGTGCGAACGACGATCACCCTCGACCCCGACACCGCCGCACTGATCGATCGGGTGATGCGCGAGCGCGGCATCACCTTCAAAGAGGCGGTGAACACCGCCATCCGGCGGGGGCTCACCACGGTGGGGCCCGACACCGAACGCCGGCCCATCCCCACGTTCTCGATGGGCCAACCCGTCGACGTCGACCTCGACCGGGCGCTCCGGCTCGCCGACCAGTTGGAAGACGCCGAGATCGCCCACGAGCTCAACCGCGGCCGCTGACCGTGCACCTGGTCGACGCGAACGTCCTCATCTACGCCACCAACCAAGACGCCCCGAACCACACCGTCGCCCACGAGTGGCTCACCCGCCACCTCGACGGGCCCGAGACGATCGGCTTCAGCTGGACCGTCCTGTTGGCCTTCGCTCGGATCACCACGCGAGCCGGCCTGCTCCCCTCACCGCTGACTGTGAGCCAGGCATTCGACGCCATCGACGCGTGGCTCGAGAGCCCCGCCGCCGTGATCGTCGAACCGACGGTGCGCCACCGCCACGTGCTCCGCGACCTGCTCGGCCGAACCGGAACCTCCGGCAACCTCACCTCCGACGCCCACCTCGCCGCCCTCACCCTCGAACACGGCGCGACGATCTGCAGCTTCGACACCGACTTCGCCCGGTTCGCCGACCTCCGCTGGACGACCCCCACCGCCGACACCTGAGCCGCTCCGGCGCCGACCA
>SKSP01000048.1 GCA_007122945.1 Ilumatobacteraceae bacterium
AGTGGATCCGGCGGACCACCGGCGTGCACCGCCCGGGTCCGGAACCCGAACGCCCGGTCGGGCGATGCGTCGCCGCTCGTCTCGGTCACGAACGCGACCGTACCGACTCCAGGCGCACGAGCCCACCAAGCGCGCGCGTCGCACCCGACGACATCGCGATTCCCGTGCGTTCCCTATTCGGCGGACGTCGGGTGGTCGACGAGCCAGGCGGCGACTGCCGAGACATAGCTCCGATACTGCGCGAGTGCGAGGGGGACCGCGGCGGCCACGAGCCCGAGGTCGAGCTGGAGGTAGCCGTGGACGATCACGTTCCGCATCGCCACCGACTGCATCAGCTGATCGGCGAGCGGCAGGGGCACGATGCCGGCGTCGGCGACGAGCCGGAACGACTCGCGGTACTCGCCGGCCGAACGACCGAGGAGCACCGCGCAGAGATGGTTGTTGATGTCGACCGCTTGATCGACGACTCGCGCGATCAGGCGTTCCACGGCAGCTGCCAAGATGGGGTCGTCGCGAAGACGTTGCTCGTCGAGCTCCTCCAGTCCGGAGAGGACGTCGAGGGAGTCGGTGATCACGCGCAGCTTGTTGCGGAGCACGTCGTGGTCGGGGAGCGCCGGGGCCATGTGATCGTCCCAGCTCCCGCTCAGTGACGCGCCAACAGTTCGAGATCGCGACGACGCATCGGTGCCGTCTCCATCTCCTCGGCCATCGCTGCCATCTGGGCGATCGCGAACGCGCCACGGGTGCCCTCGAGGAGTGGCACGGTGCGGGGCCCGAGCGCGCGGCTGCGCAGCACGACATCGGCTCGCGCCAGGTCGACGACATCGATGACGTCCTGGTCGAGCCAGCGGGCCAGCTCGTCCGCGATCGTCACGACATCGGGCTGCGCTCCCGATGTCGGGTCGCACCGGACGGCGACGTCGAGATCGCGCGGTTCGGCGACATCGGGATCGGCGGTGCTCCCGAACACGATGAACAGGTCGAGATCGTGCCGGTCGCAGAACGCGTCGAGCGCGCCGTCGGTAGCGGCCCGACGGAGTGTCTCCAGCGCTCGCCGAGGTGTCGTTCCCGAAGCGGTGGTCATGTCCGAAGTGTACGACAGCGTCGTGAGCTGGACGCTGACGCCGAGCACGGGCGTGCCGAAGCGATGAGGCCCGACGGTGGCGTCGTGTTCGTCCGGCCGACTGGTCGCGTCCCGTCCGGCGCGCTCACGTGAACGCGTCGACGAGCAGGAGCACACCGAACAGCGCGAACAGGGCCGCCGCGCCGGTCCGAACCGCTCGGCGGGGGAGGCGATCGCCCAGGACCCGACCGACGAACACGGCGAGCGCTGCGGACGCGGTGATGCCGAGGGTCGCGCCGAACCAGGTGGCCAGGGGTGCGTCCCGGGCGGCGAGGGTGGCCGTGGCGAGCATCGTCTTGTCGCCGAGTTCGGCGATCAGCATCGCGCCGACGATCGACAAGAAGACCGACCGGCCACCGATGCGCGGCGCATCGTCATCGTCGTCGTCACCCCGCAGCGTCCAGATGGCGAACCCGAAGAACGCGATCGCCCCGCCGACGGCGATCGCCGTGGTGGGCAACGCGGCGCCGAGGAGCCCACCGATCACCACGGACACGCCGTTGGTGATCGCGAACGCCACCGTGATACCCGCGAGGACGGTGATCGTGCGGTAGCGCGCGGCGAGGCTCAGCGCGAGCAGTTGGGTCTTGTCGCCGAGCTCGGCGAGGAACACGACGGCGAAGGCGAGGAAGAAGGCGTCCAACGGGGGAAGTCCGGATCGGTGTGTCGACCGATCGGCCGATGCGTGGCTCGCCGTCGGCAAGAGCGGTCGGCATCGTACTTCGGCGACCCACGGGTCGTCACGGTGGGGACGGTGGGGACGGTGGGTACGGTGGGGACGCGCCCCCCGTCCGAGGCGGTGATGCTGATCAGGTGCCCCCGGCGTAGTCGCCGAAGCTCAAGATGTTGCCCTCCGGGTCGCGGATCGCGAAGACGAGGCCCCCGGGGTGGTAGCCCGGCTCCTCGGGCGGGCGGAGCACCTCGGCCTCGCTCGTGACGCATCGCTCCCACACGGCCCGCGGGTCGCTGGTGATCACGTAGATCGCCTGCTCGCCCGGCGCCTGCATGAACTCGTTGTCGTCCACGTAGGTGCCCACCTGGACCACCCCGCCCTCGGGCCACCGCACCTCGCAGTGGACGACGACCTCGGGGTCGTCCGGATCGGTGTGGAGCGACTGGACCTCGAAGCCCACCACGTCGACGAGGAACCGCAGCCCGGCCGGCGCATCGCGGTAGGAGAGCCCCGCCCAGATCCCCGGTTCGCCCGTCGGCGGTGTGACCGACGATGCCGGTGCCGGCGTCTCGACGGTGAAGCCCGATCCGGACGCCCGGGCGGCGTAGGTGTCGAGATCGACGTCCTCGATCAGCTGCGACAGCATCCATCGATGACCGAACGGGTCGACGAGCGTGCCGTGGCGGCTGCCGTGGGGCTGGTCGGCGGGCGGGCTCGAGGCCGTGGCGCCGGCGGCGATCGCCCGGTCGAACGACGCATCCACGTCCGACACGGTGAGGTGGATCGAGACGGACGTGCCGCCGAGCCCGGACGGGCTGTGCACGCCGATGTCGGGGTACTCGTCGGACACCATGATGCGGGCGCCCCCGATGTCGAGCTCGGCGTGCCCGAGACGTCCGTCGTCGCCGACGACACGGAACGTCTCGACCGCACCGAGGGCGTCGGCGTACCAGGCGAGTGCCTCGACGCCACCCCGCACCGCGAGGTACGGCGTGGCGACGGCGGTCCGGTCGGATCCGGCGGTCGTGGCGGTGCTCGTGGTCGCGCTCGGGGTGGTGGTCATCGGGCTCCTCCGTGGCAGGTCGATGGTGGGAACGGTGGGAACGGTGTCGAGTCCGAGACGCGCGGTGAGACGGGCCTTCAACGAGCGGACGAAGGCAGGGTCCGGCTCGACCGGCGTGACGGGCCGGGCCAGGGCCTCGAACGGATCGCGTCGATCGCTCATGAGCGTTCCTCCTCCGACTCGTAGTGGTCGCGGAACGCCGCCCGGGCGCGGACCAGCAGCACCTCGGTGGCACCCTCGGTCCGGTCGAGACAGGCGGCCACCTCGCGCACCGGGAGACCGTCGAGGTAGCGCAGCGTCAGGGCGCAGCGGTGGTGGGCGCCGAGCTTCGCAAGCGTCCGGTGCGCCGCCGCCGCATCGAGATGGATGTCCCAGTCGTCGGTCGCGTCGGCAGGATCGCGGGCGTCGACCGACCGGAGTGACCGCTCCTCGCGCTCACGTCGGCGCCAGTGGTCGACCAGCTTGTTGCGGGCGACGGCGATCAGCCAGGCCGTCGTCATCTCGGGGACACGGTCGCGGCGGACGGCGTCGACGGCGGCGAGGAACGTCTCCGAGGTCAGGTCCTCGGCCACCGCCGCGGACCCGCACCGCGCGACCAGGTACCCGTACACCTCCGTGACGGCCGTGTCGTACAGGTCGAGCAGGG
>SKSP01000532.1 GCA_007122945.1 Ilumatobacteraceae bacterium
CACCGCCCGGACACCACTCGGAGCACGTCCTCCCGCAGACCACGAGCCACCACACTCACCGCCTCCGGGAGACCACCGCCGTGACCATCGACGAACACCAGCGCTACCAACTCCACCAAGCCCTCGAGACCAACTCGGACCCGAGAACGCAGCCACCCTCATGGCACGCCTCCCACCCGTCGGATGGGCCGACGTCGCCACCAAACACGACCTCAACGTGCTGCGCTCCGACCTCCACGCCCTCGAAGAGCGCCTCGAGCTCCGCATCAACGCCGAGATCGCCGGCGTACGAACCGAGCTCGCCGACACGCGCACCCAACTCGGCACCGAGATCGCCGGGCTGCGCACCGAGATGCGCACCGGGACCGCCGGATTGCGCACGGAGATGGCCGAGCTGGGCGGACGACTCCGAACGGAGCTCCAACGAGACCTCCGGACCAACATGATCGTGACGATCACCGCAATGACGGCGATCGTCGGCGCCATCGCCACCCTCACCAACCTCTTCTGATCCGATCGACGGCACCCCATCTCCGGCCTCGACCGCACGCGCCACGTGCAGTGCGAGCGGGACTGCCAGGATGGCGGCATGGTGAAGTTCGGATGGTTGTCGCCGGTGGCCGGGCACGCGGGGAGCGACTTCGTCCCCATCGTGATGTACCAACAGGAACACATCCTGCCGACGGCCCTGTCGCACTTCGACTCGGTGTGGATCGCCGATCACTTCTACGGCTTCGACGCCGACAAGACCGAGGGCTTCCTCGAGGGCTGGACGACCCTCACCTGGCTCGCCGCCCGATTCCCCGACGTCGACCTGTGCCACCACGTGCTCGGCCACGGCTACCGCAACCCGGCGCTCACCGCCAAGATGGCCTCCACCCTGCAGGTGCTGTCGGGCGGGCGGTTCATCCTCGGCATCGGCGCCGGCTGGCGCGAGGACGAGTACCGCTCGTACGGCTACGACTTCCCGTCCACCGCCACCCGGCTGCGCCAGCTCGAGGAGGTCGTGCAGATCTGCCGGCTGATGTGGACCGAGGCGCACCCCACGTTCCACGGCGAGCACTTCACGATCGACGACGCCGCAGCCACACCGCGACCCGACGTCGTCCCACGGGTGTGCATCGGCAGCAGCGGCGAGAAGATCGGCCTCCCGATCGTCGGACGGCGCGCCGACATCTGGAACGGCGCGTACCGCAGCGACGACCAGTGGACGCGGCTGCGCGGCATCGTCGACGACGCCGCCACCGACGCGGGCCGCGACCCCGCCGACATCGAGAGCTGCGTGACCGTGGCCGGGGACCTCCCCGAGACCGACGCCGCGTCCGAGCAGTGGGTGGAGCGCCTCGCCCACCTGCGCGACCTCGGCATCACGTACTTCGTGATGGACTTCGGCCACCCGCTGCACGCCGAACCCGCACTCCGCTTCGCCGAGCAGGTCATCACCCCACTGCGGACCGGGTGATCCCACATCGAGCGGATCGTCCCGCGTCGCACATCATCCATCCGGATGTGCTACGCTCGTTCCCGTGGAGGTCAGTGTCCGCGAGCTGCGCAACCGGACCAAGCAGGTCATCGATCAGCTGGAGCTGGGCGAGGAGATCGTGCTGACCCGCCACGGCCGGCCGATCGGCCGGATCTCGCCGATGTCCCCCGCCGACGAGACCGCGTCGGCGCGGCTGTTGCGCATGGCCGACGAGCTCCCCGCACTCGACACCGGGCTCCTCGACGAGCTCCTCGACGAGCGGCGCACCCATCGCGACGCCGCGGATGCCGAGGAACGGCGGAAGTCCGCCTTGTTCGGTCACTGACCACGGCGATGGGCGTGCTGCTGGACACCTCGGCGGTCATCGGATGGCTCGAACGCCGCGACCCCGGCGTCATCGACACGATCGAGGCCGACCCGAACGTCCCCGCGATCTCCGCTGTCACCCTCGGCGAGCTCCACCGCGGCGTCCGACGCGCACCTGACGACCGGGTCCGCACCATCCGCCGGCTTCACCTCGACTTCGTCACCGACCGCCTCGACATCGTGCCGATCGACCGTGACTCGGCGTCGGCGTGGGCCATGCTCGCCGAGCGGTTCCCCCGCCGCACCGGCCACAACGACGTCTGGATCGCCGTCGCCGCAGCGACGACCCGGCGCCAGCTGGTGACGCAGGACGAACAGCTCGCCACGGCACTCACCGACGCACGCACGAGCACCGATCCGTCGACGGCGCTCGCACGATCCGTCCCCGACGTGATCCACTGCCCGATCGGCACCTGACCGGTCATCGCTCCACGTCGTCGACGCGCCGGCCGACTCACAGATCACTGACAGATCGGTCGTCATCGTCGACGCGCCGGCCGACTCACAGATCACTGACAGATCGGTCGTCATCATGGCCGCATGCGCCTACCGGTCCTCCGGCCCGGCGGTTCGCCCGCCGGCGTCCGCCTCGCCGCCGCGACGATCGGCGCCCTCGCACTCCTCGTCGCCTGCTCCGACGACGACGATCGCGCCGGAACCGACGCATCGCCGCCGGTCGCTCCCGCCACCGGTGCGGGCGACGACGACGGCCGCGACCTCGGTGAACGACGCGACGATGAGCACACCGGCGCGGGGCCCGGCGACGCCGCCGACGCGCTGCCGGTGCGCGACTACATCATCGACCCGCCCGAGCGAGACCTCGATCTCGTCAGGGTCGTGGCCGACGACGATGCCCAGGGCACCGGGGGTGTCGACTCGGTCGGGTTCGTCGACGTGACGGCCGACGAACTGACGACCGGGTTCTCGAGTCAGCTGAAGCTCCTCGATCGCGGCGTCGAGCTGGGGGTGTGGTCCCGCGCCGACGGCGCGATCGCGCTGCTCCGGATCCTCGCCGGCGAGGCACCCCGCTCGACCGTCGACGGCCTCGACCACGTCACCGGCCACAGCAGCACCCCGCTGATCCGCCTCGCCCGCAACCTGGTGGCCGACGACGACACGCCGGACACCGGGCGTGCCGAGCTCGAGCGACTGCTCGACGCCCTCGTCCCGAGCGAGGACTTCCTCGACGACGTGACGGCGGCCGCCCGCACCGTCGACGCGACCACCGGCGACGCGACCACCGGCGACACGACCACCGGCGACGACGGCTCGCCCACCGGGTTCCGTCGACCGGCCACCACCGACGACGACAACGACGACAACGACAACGACGACAACGACAACGACGACGTTGGCGGGTGCATCAACCCACACCTCGGCCACCATCCGGAATTCGAGGCCTTCGATGCCGAGTGCTGGCGGAGCCTCACGACGACCGTCGCCTCCCCGACCGGGGGGAAGTCGGAGCTCACCGTGATGTACTCCGAACGGCACACGGAGTTCGCCAAACCGACCCTCGACGCGCTCGTCCGATCGGTGGAGGTCGGCCACGACTGGAGCGACGCCACCACGACCACCAGCCTCGTGATCCAGCCCCTCCGAGCGGACACGGACGACGACGCGGACGCCGACACG
>SKSP01000101.1 GCA_007122945.1 Ilumatobacteraceae bacterium
CGAGGGTTGCGAGGGCGCATCCAGAACACCTGGGCGCGGCGAGTGTCCATCCGCTTCAGCGCTCCGGGCAGATCGAGGAGGACGGCTCCCGTTGCGCGGATCGGGTCGTCACCGACGCCCTCGATGGCGAAGACAGTGAGCTTGGTCGCGATGATCGCAGCCAACTCTCGCGGATTCTTCAGCATCTTGTAGTTGTTGGTCACCAGACCCGTGTACCCGAGCTGCTGCAGGGCGATCACCAGCTCGGGATCATCGAGCGAGGGCAGGCGCTCGTGGATCTCCCGGAGCGGCACGAGCCGTACATCGATGATGTAGTCCTCGAGGGCTCGGAGAATCGGTGTCGGAAAATTCTGATCAAGCGCAAGCCGCCGGGGCTGCGGCTTGACCATCAGGCAGCGACACCCAGTGTTCCGAGCGACTGCTCGAGTTCGATCGCATCGGCGAGTCCCTCACGAGATTCATCCGGGTAGAGCCGCTCGAGATCATCGAGGCCATAGCCACGCGCGGCGAGCGCAGCGATCGTGGTGGTCGTCAGACGCGATCCGTCGACATGCGGTTCGCCTGCACACTTGCCCGGCACGATCCGCAGGTGACGACGCGGTCGCCGCAAGTCGGGCCCTTGGCCGCCCTCCGGTCCGTCGAACGGGCCCAGCAAGTCGAGCGTCTCACCGAGGCGAACCTGGCCATGAACGTCGCTCATCGACAATCCTTCGAGAATGATGATCGCCCCGCTTCGGTCGACAACCAGCGGCGACGCTCCTGACCGACCGTCCCACAGATCGAGACCACGTTCGTCGAGCTGGCGAAGCGCCTCTCGCACATGGCCCATCGCTGCGGCCGGTCGGAGATCGTGCTCGGTCTCCTTCGGGTGTCGAAGCCATGAGACGATCCGAAGTGCCATGAGGTCGGCGTACGACCAGAGCTTCTCGCGCTCTGGTGAAATGCTCGGGATGACGATGCCCTTGCGGGCCCAGTCGTACACCGTCGACCGAGGAACGCCGGAGAGCGCGGCCGCTCGGTGGGCCTCGTAGCAACCGTCGAACGCAAGCACCGCACTCATCGTGTCCTCTGGGCGGATCGTACCCCGACCGCTGAGTCGCGACTGGCGACCCTTTGGCCGGCACCGTGAGAGTTTGGTGCGCGCTTTGCCCTGTCTGACACTGCGGGCGAGCTGGTGGGCGACACTCCTTCCTGTCGCCAGAACTGCCTGACCTGCATGGAACTATCCATGGACGGGGACAGCGGAGGTGTTCTGTGCTGGCGGGACTTGGCCGTCATCCACCACCCGCTTCAGAGCCTCAAGGACCTCGGGAAAGGTGGGATCGACCGGCGCGATCTCAGCGAAGAATCGGCGGGCTGCGTCAGTGATCAACGTGTTGCGATCCAAGGCGCCATCAAGCGGACCAACCACGATGGTGCCTCGACGGCCTGCGCCCATGACGAAGCCGCCACGTTCGAGTTCTGCGAACGCCCGTGCCACGGTGTTCTTGGCGAGCCCGAGGTCACTGGCGAGCTGGCGGACGGTGGGGAGCCGTCGACCGGGCGCGAGCACACCGGAGCGAATCTGGAGCTCGAGTTGGCGTCGCAGCTGCTCGTAGGGCGGCATCGGCGAGCCGGGGTCGACCGTGACGCGCCCGGTCATGTCCGCTGCAGCCGAGCCGTCTCGACGCTCCAGCGGGCGGTGCGGGCCAACCCGAACCACACGCCGAGCAAGACGAAAGCGATCACTGCCGGAATGAGCCTCCCCGGACCATCAACGACGACCATCAGCGCTCCGGACGTGACGACCCCGGCCAACGCAACCGCTGCGCCGACGATGTGATGGGCGCTGTCGGCTCGAAGAGCGTCATCGACATGGCGGTGGTCCACGTCAACGGACACTGCCGGGCGATCGACCACTGCGTTGATCCCCGCGGTGATCGCGAGCACCGCCAACACGCACCCAACCGGGGCGAGCCACACCCACTGCGTCGACGCCTCGGGGCGTGACAGCATGGCGACCGAGGCGGCGAGCGACACGGGCAGGCAAACACCGACGAAGACAATCCATGGGATGTCGATGTAGTCGGTCCAACGACGCACGGCGAGCGACGCCGATCGGACCCCGCCTGATGGACGCGCCAGGGAAAGCTCAGCGGCAATCGCTCCCAGTGCGGCCGCAGCGAACGGGACCATCTTTGTCAGCGGGCTCGATATCCCGGCGGCGCGTTCCAGGTCGATCGCAGCCACGTAGATCTCCACCGCACCGAGGTTGGTGCCGACCACGATCGCTCCCCAGCGAACCGTCCGCACTCGCCTCAACTGCGCACTCACGTGAGACCGCCAGTCCTCTGCGATCACGACATCGAACCGGGTGGCCCACCTCGTCAGCTGTCGATCCGATACGGGTCGAGAGCCATACGCGACAGCGATCACGGACCCGATCCACAGCAGCCCGAGCGGCCACGTCGCTCCACTCATCGACTGATTGTCGCAAGCATCTGAGACAAAATCAAGGACGTGCGACTCGGTACGTGCGCGCCACGAGGTCCCGATGGGCAGGCCGATTCAGAACGGTCGGCTTGATTTCAGCCGCCAACGCGGCTCTGTGCACCGCTACAGGCTGAGCTCGGGTCCGGGCCGAAGGGCTGGTCGAGTCGGGGTCTGCCGGGTCGGTTGGTTCGGGAGGTCTTCGATGTCGTCGACGATGGCTGAGAGTTGGTGTCCGCCTCTCACGTTGCCGGCGAGCTGGTCGGCGGCAGCTCGGACCGTGGGGGTGTCGATGGCTTCACCGCGTGCCCATCGCTCCCAGATATCGAGCGCTGCGGCGAGTCCCTCGATGTCGGCCGGTCGGGTGCCGTGTCTGGTCATGTGGTCGAGCAGACCGAGGGATCTGTTGGCGGAGGCCTGTTCACGGCCGGCGATCCGTACGGACCGGTCGGGGTCGATGTGTCCGTGGTCGAGGCGGGCCTGTTGGATGGCCGCGTTGAGCGCATCGACGTGGGTGTTGGTGGAGGCGGTGACTGCAACGGTGGCACCGGACGCGGTGACGGCGAGCCAGGTTCGGGTGATCGTGTCGATGTGCTCGTCGAGGCTGCCGGCTGCGATGCGTCCGTGGGAGTGGTAGGTGTCGATGGCTCGAGGATCGCCGTGTCGCAACTGGAGTGACGCGGCGGCCTCCCACTGGTTGGTGAACCGGTGGATGCGGTCGAGGTGGTGGGTGCGTCCAGTGCTGGTCAGCTCGTGGAACAGTCCGCCGCGGCCGACGGCTTGGAGCTGGTGGGGATCGCCGATCAGGACAAGACGCCACCGATGTCGATCGGCCAGCAGGGTGAGACCGGACATCACGGCGGTGCCGAGCATCCCGGCTTCGTCGACGATCACCGTCGCTCCGGCTGGCAGTTGGTAGCGGGCTGCGGGTGGTCGGTCGGTGCGTTGATGTTCGTGGATGAGCTTGTGGACGGTGTCGGACGTGATCCCGGTGTCGCGTTCGAG
>SKSP01000399.1 GCA_007122945.1 Ilumatobacteraceae bacterium
AGGGGGTCGGGTCGGGGCGTCAGGGGGCCGGGTCGGGGCGTCAGGGGGTCGGGGCGTCAGGGGGTCGGGCGGGCCGGGGGGAGGGGCTGGGAGGCGAAGATGTTGAGGCCGAGACGGTCGGAGAGGTACGTGGTCAGCAGGCGGCCGCGCACGCTGTTGCCGGCGGCGTCGAGCCGCGGCGCGAACGTGCCGAGGGCGCCCTTGCCCGGCGAGACCGTGACGATCCCACCGCTCACCCCGCTCTTGCCCGGCAGCCCGATCTCGTACATCCAGTCACCCGACCGCTCGTAGAGACCGGCGGTCGCCATCACCGCCAGCGTGCGGATGCAGGTCGTCGGAGCGACCACCTGCTCGCCGGTGATCGGGTTGACCCCGCCGTCGGCCAGCGTCGCTCCCATCACGGCGAGGTCGTGCGCGTCCACCCGCAGCGAACACTGGCGGGTGTACACGTCGGTCGCCAGGTCGGGGTCGAACGACAACCGACCGTACGCCTCGAGCAGGTGGGCGATGCCCTGGTTGCGGAGGTTCGACGCAGTCTCCGAGGTGTACACCTCGCCATCGAGCGTGAGCGGCCGCCCGGCGAAGCGTGACAGCCCCTCGACCAGGAACTCCCACTTCTCGTCGGCGGTCGCGCCGGGCACGAGGCTGGTCGTGGCGATGGCGCCGGCGTTGACCATCGGATTCATCGTGCGGTCGTCGTTCAGCTCGATCGCCATCACCGAGTCGAACGGCAGCCCGGTCGCGTTCACCCCGAGCAGGTCGCGGGCTCGCCTGGCACCCACCGCGTCGCAGACGAGCGCGAACACGAACGGCTTCGACACGCTCTGGATCGAGAACTCGTGACGGGCGTCGCCCACCGCGTGCTCCACGCCGGCACTCGAGACGACGCACGCGCCGAACAGCTCGGGGTCGACCGCGGCGAGCGCCGGGATGTAGTCGGCGACCTCGCCGTCGCGCACGTCGCGATAGAGCGCATGGCCGCGACGGAGCAGTGCGTCGACCTCGTCGGGTGGTGGCAGGTCACCGGTCGAGACGTAGGTGGCCGCGTCGGTGATGGTGAGCCGTTCGTCGTCGGTGGGGAAGCTGGTGCTCACCCCCTGATCCTGCCACTCCGACGGATCGTGGCTCTCCGAGGCAACTTGCCTGCTGATCGGGGTATGGTCCGCGGATGGAGCAACACGCAGCCGTGGCCGCCGATCGATCGACCCTCGGTGACGTGGACCCCGTCACTCGGGACGACATCCGGGCGCTCGCCGTCGGCCCCCACGCACCCAAGGTCAGCATCCACCTGCCGACCCATCGGATGGGTGCCGAGGTCCGCCAGGATCCGGTGCAGCTCCGCAAGCTGCTCGACCGTGCAACCGAGCGCCTCGTCGAGGACGGTTACCGCGACGACGTCGACCTCCTCCTCGGACCGGCCCGCGCCCTGCTCGACGACGCGGCGTTCTGGCAGCACCAGTCCGACGGCCTGGCCGTGTTCGCCTCCCCGGAGTTGCACCGCCACCTGCGCGTCCCGATCCAGCTCTCTCCGGCGGTGCACGTCGGCGACACCTTCCGGGTGGCGCCACTCGCCCCGCTGCTGTCGGGCGACGGTGAGTTCCTGCTGCTGGCGTTGAGCCAGAACGACGTCCGCCTCTTCGCCGGGACCCGCTCGACGATGCGCCAGCTCGACACCGGCCCGATACCGACATCGATGGCGGTGGCGCTCGAGCACGAGGACCCGGAACGTCAGCTGCAGGCGCGATCGGTCGGCGGTGGCGAGGCGATGTACCACGGCCACGGTGTCGGCGAACACGACAAGGCCGCGGTGGAGCGCTACCTCCGAGCGGTGGAGCACGGCCTCCACGACCTGCTCGGCACCGACCGTCGCCCGCTGGTGCTCGCGTGCGTCGGGTACTACGTCCCGATCTTCCGGTCCGTCTCGCGCCAGGTCGACGTCGTGGAGCTGGCGATCGAGGGAAATCCCGACCACGCCAAGCCGCTCGAACTGCACGCGGCAGCGTGGGAACGGGTCCGCGACCGGTTCGACACCGGTCGGCGGGCGTGGGCGCGATACCGCGAGGCGCTCGGGACCCCCAACGTCAGCCGGACGCTGACCGACGCCGCGGCGCGCGCGGCAGAGGGCCGGGTCGACACGTTGTTCGTGAGCGACCACGTCGATCCTGACGACGATCGGTACGATGCGGTGGAGGTCGATCGGGCGATCCTGGCGACGCTCGCCGCTTCGGGCGAGGTCGTGGCAGTGCCCGCTGGCCAACTCCCCGGCGGCGAGGCCGCTGCGGCCATCTTGCGCTACTGACGATCCGTAATCCCCTGACGATCTGAAACCCCCTGGGAGGGACCGAATGACCAGGCCCGAGGAGATCACCTCCGACGAGAACGCGCCCGACGAGCACCCGCCCGAGGCGACGGCGACGGTCGAGCGTTCGCTGCGCATCGCGGGCGGAGTCGATCCGTCCGAGCGCGACGGCATCGTCGACCACTGGTCGGCACTCGATCATCGTCTCCGCTCGTTCCGTGCCGAGCAGGTCGAGCTGCAGCTGACGGTGAAAGAGCGCGACACCCCGAGTCAACGCGCGACGCTCGAGGCGTGGATCGCCGGGTTCCCGCGCCTGGTCGCCACGTCCACGCGTCCGCAGTTCGACGCCGCGATGACCGAGCTGCGTGACGACCTGATCCGACAGATCTCCGACACCAAGCAGCGCACCGAACCGCGCAACAACAAGCACCGGCGCGACACGACCCGCCGGTGAACGGGCGCCGGTGATCAGCCGACGAGCAGCTCGTCGGGGGTGTCCGTGGTGACCACCGGTCGTTGCGGCTCGATGCGGGCACCCGCCAACCGGGCCCGCACCTCGAGCCGGACCGCGAGGTGGTCCGCCACCTCGAGCACGTGATCGAGCACGCTGTCGTGCCCGCCGTCGCCGATCGGCGCCCGGTCGGCCCGTGCGACGCAGAGGACCGCGACGGTGACGGTGCCGCGCCAACGGATCGGCACCGCGATCCATCCGCCGACCACGGCCTCGGTCGACTCGGGGTTCGAAACCCCGTCGTCCACGACGACCGGCAGGTCGGTCCTGATCACCTCCGCGCAGAGCTCGCGCACGCGGTCGGCGCGGTCGTCCGGGCACCCGGCGGCGCTGGCGATCCAGTAGTGGTCACTCTCGACGACCCCGACGACGGCGGTGCTGGCGCCGGCCACGTTCGCCGCCTCGACCGTCAGGTCGTCGAGCCCGGCGTGGTCGAACGCGCCGTGTCCGATCATCTGCGTCACGACAGTGGACCGCTCGGCGGCGCGGTGCGAGAGCTCGACGAGCGGTGGCCCGACGAGGCCCGGCCCGGCGAGCTGGTCGAACGGGAGGTCGAGGGCCGGGGTCGCGGCGCCGTAGAGGTATCCCTGCGCGTAGCGGCAGCCGAGTGACCGGAGCAGCTCGTGCTGATCGTCCCGCTCGACGCCCTTCGC
>SKSP01000219.1 GCA_007122945.1 Ilumatobacteraceae bacterium
CCACGTCGGCGAGCGTGAACCGCGGCGTCCCCTTCTCGCCGGCGAGGTGGCCGAGGCTCAGCGCCCGGGCGAGCCGCCCGTAGCCGGCGGCGCCGTCGGCGAGCACGACGAGGTGCTGCCCGGCCGGGTCGGGGGCGCGGGCGTCGGGCACCCGACCGGTGGCGACCTGGGCGCGGGTCTGGGTACACGTGTCGGCCTCCGCGCGGACGACCCGGTCGGTCGGGGCGAGCCCCGGGGTGAGGGTGATCTCGGCGCCGAACACGGTCGGCAGGCCGACCTCGCGGGCCGCCTCGGCGAAGCGCACGACGCCGTACAGGCCGTCGTGATCGGTGAGGGCGAGCGCCTCGAGCCCCAGTCGGGCGGCCTCGGTGGCGAGCTCCTCGGGGTGCGACGCCCCGTCGAGGAACGAGAAGTTGGAGTGGCAGTGCAGCTCGGCGTAGGGGACGCCACCGGACCGGCGGCGCACGTCGGGGGCCTCGAACGGCTGACGGGAGCGCCCCCACGCCGGGGAATCGCCACCGGCGTTCCACGACGGGCTCCCCGGAGCGCGCCCGTCGCGCCCCACCCGCCCCGAGAGCGCCTCCTCCAGCTCCCGCCACGTCCACGCCGGGTTGTTGAACCCCATCCCGCGATTCTCGAACACCCATTCGCAGAACGCAAGTTCGTCCACCCGCCCCACCCCGAACCGTCCGCGCCGATCGACCGGATCCGGCCGGTTCCCCCAGACGGAACTCAGGTGGGGCGGAGGGCGGCGAGCGCGGCGCGCAGGCCGGGGTCGGCGACGGCGATGGCGTCGGGCCAGGGGAACCAGGCGATCGCCTGACTCTCGCCGGGCGGCGGGGACGGGTCGGCGTCGCCGCCGTCGAGGAGGTAGCGCAGGTCGAGGTGGGTGTGGCCCCGCGGACCGGGGTGGACGTCCACGTGGGCGAGCGGCGGGACCCCGTCGGGGCCGACCGCGGCGAAGGCGACGTCGAGCCCGGTCTCCTCGGCAGCTTCGCGTCGCGCCGCCTCCCACGGCGTCTCCCCGGCGTCGACGTGTCCGCCCGGCTGGAGCCAGATGCCGAGCCGCTTGTGGCGGTGGAGGACCACGCCGCGGGGCCCGACGACGATCGCCGATCCGGTCACGTGGGTCGGGTCGGCCGTCTCCGAGAACGGTTCGGCGAGCCGGTCCAGTTCGGCGAGGGCCCGCGCCCGGCTGACGCGCTCGCGCTCGTCGATCGGTCGGCGGGCGAGCACCTGCGCCCGGACCACCGCGCACCGCTGGTCGGGGTCGTCCGGACCGCCCGTCGCACGCCCGATCTCACGCCCCATCTCACGCCCCATCTCACGCCCCATGATCGGCACGGTACGGCACCCTCGCCGACGGGCTCGGCACGTAACCGATTATCTTGCAGAACGCTTGAGTCCCATGGCTCCGGTGCCGATACCCGAACAGCCCACCCGATGCGCCCCCGCAAGCGCCCCCGGCACGAAGCCCGAGCACATGGAACCACACGCACAGTACGCACCCCGAGTTCTCCTGGCCGTGGACGACGCCGGCCTGCGCCGCCACAGCGAAGCGGGCCTGCGGGCCGCCGGGTTCGCCGTCAGCGCCCCGACCGACGCCGTCGCCGCCGGCATCCTCGCCGAGTCGTTCGCCCCCGACGTGATGATCGTCGACGCGACCCTCGACGGCCCCGATGCGCGCCCGCTCTACAAGCACCTCCGCACCCGCTCGGACCGGTACCTGCTGTGCATCGAGCCGGCCGGACGCGACCGGGCCCGCGTCGAGGTGCTGCGGTCGGGCGCCGACGACGCCGTGTCGCTGCCGGTGACCGCCGACGAGATCGCCGCCCGCTGCCACGCCCTGTTGCGACGCCCCCGCGACCTCAGGACCGACTGGGAACCGACCACGGCATCGGTCGTCACGCTCGGGCCGCTCGTGGTCGACTCCGGCCGCCACGAGATCCGCTTGTGCGGCGAGGAGGTCCCCGCCACCCGCATCGAGTTCTCGCTGTTGGAGCACCTCGTGCGGAACCCGGGCGAGGTGTCGTCGCGTGCCGATCTGCTCGAAGCGGTGTGGGGACCGAACTGGGTGGGCGACACCCACGTCGTCGACGTCCACCTGTCGAACCTGCGCCGCAAGCTCGACGCGGCCGCCCCGAGGCTGCGGGTGATCCACACCGTGCGCGGCGTCGGGTTCCGACTGGGCAACGACATCTTGGACCCGGTCGACGAGCTCACCGTCTGACCGACACCCCACGCTTGCGGATCGAGCTCCCCCAAACTTGGGGATGGTGGCGGCGCGACGCCCGTGTGACAGTCCCGGGAACCTCTGTCCCCGGACCGCACCTGGAGTCGCCTCGTGGCCGAACGCCCACACCCGTCCGCTCGCACCGACGCATCACGCCGCACCTTCGATCGGCGGTGGCACCTGCTGGTCGTCACCGCCCTCGTCGCCGGTCTCACGGCCGTCGCCGCGACGGTTGCTTCGCCGGAGCCCGCCCGCGCCGCGCCCAGCTGGTCGCTGGCGCTCGGCGCGGCGCACTCGTGCGCGCTGCTCGACGGTGGTGGCGTGGAGTGCTGGGGATCCAACTCCAGCGGCCAACTCGGTCACGGCGGCGAGATGGGCTGGCAGAACTCCACCGACGTGCCGGTCACGGTCAGCGGCATCACCGATGCGGTGGCGATCGGCGCCGGCAGCTCCCACACCTGCGCGGTGCTCGCCGACGGGTCGGTCCGCTGCTGGGGCCGCAACAACGGTGGCCAACTGGGCGACGGCACCACCGACGACTCGAACGTGCCGGTCCCCGTGGCCGACGTGTCGGGCGCCATCGCCGTCGGTGTGGGCAGTCGCCACACGTGCGCGCTCCTCGCCACCGGCGCGGTGCGCTGCTGGGGCATCAACGGCAGCGGACAGCTCGGCGACGGGACCACCGACCCGGCCGACGGCCCGCGCTCGGTGACGGGCATCACGAGCGCGGTCGCGCTCGGCGTCGGGGAGGACCACGCCTGCGCCGCCCTCGCCGACGGCACGGTCCGCTGCTGGGGGCGCGACGAGAACCGGCAGGTCTCCGGCACGGGCGGGAGCTTCGACACGCCCACGCCGGTCACCGTGACGGGTGTGTCCGGTGCCGTCTCGGTCACGGTCGGTGAGGAGCACTCGTGCGCACTGCTCGGCTCGGGATCGGTCCGCTGCTGGGGTGACAACGGCGCCGGCGCGCTCGGTGACGGCACCACCGACACACCCACCGGACCCGTCACCGTCACCGGCGTGACGACGGCGCGCTCGATCAGCGCCGGGGGCTATCACACCTGCGCCGACCTCGCCGACGGCACGGTGCGGTGCTGGGGCGCCAACGGGGCCGGGCAACTCGGCGTCCCGGGCGTCCCCGACGAATGGATCGAGGCCTCCCCGGTCACGGTGGCCGGCCTCACCGGTGTCACGGCCGTCGCCGGCGGCGAGGAGCACACCTGCGCCAC
>SKSP01000115.1 GCA_007122945.1 Ilumatobacteraceae bacterium
CTCCGCGACGTGCGCCGAGCCGGTCGGGGCCGAACCGGTCGAGAGGGGTCGCTCGGTCAGGATCACCTCGCGCAGGGTCGTCAGCTCGCCCGTGTCGACCTTCGACCAGGTCGGTAGCACGTGCGGTTCGACGATCACGGCGCACGGCTCGACGCCGACCAGCTCACGTTGCAGCTCGGGCGCCGGGCTCGTGGGGTTGAGCGGCACGGCGATCGCTCCCAGTCCGACGATCGCCAGGTAGCTGACGACGAAGTGCCGGTTGTTGCCGCAGACGATGACGACCCGGTCGCCCGCCGTCACGCCCAGCTCGGCGAGGCCGCCCCGCAGTCGGCCGACCTGGTCGCGGAGCTCGCCGTAGGTGGTGGGACGGTTGCGGCTGATCAGGGCCACGCGGTCGTCGGGGTGCCCCTCGATCACCTGCGCCAGGTTCGTCACGGCTGCATCGTCGTCTGCATCGGCTGCATCGTCGTTTGCATCGTCGTCTGCATCGTCGTCCCCACGGGTTCGGCAGCGTACACCCGTCGTGTGAGCGCGCCGTCGGAGCGGGGCGTCAGAGCCGTGCCAGCGAGAGGATGCCGGCCACGAGGATGACGACGAGCAGCAGGGCGAGCGTGAGCGTGGTGGCGGGGCGCATCGCCACCGACACTACCGAGCACCGGGTGGTGCTCGGCTACGGTGGGAGTCCGTGGTGGTCGACGAGGGGGTGACGGCAACCGACGAGGTCGAGATGACGGCCTTCGACGACGACCTCGGCGTCGGCGACGCGGCCGGTCCGGCCTGGCGCTCGCCGGTCGCGTGGGTCGGCGCGATCCTGCTGTTCCTCGTCGCCAGCGGGGGTCCCGTGTTCTGGGCGCGAGCCGAGCTCGCGGACGTCACGGTGCCACTCGTGAGCGACATCTGGGTGCAGGCCGTCCTGGTCGTCGCGGCCGGTCTCGTGCTCGCGTTCAGCGGCGATGCGCTGGAGTTGCTCCGGCTCGACAAGCTCGCCCTCGGGTCGCTCGGCGCGTTCTTGGTCATCCTCTTGCTCTCGGCCGCCTGGTCGCTCGACGGCACGCGCACCGTCGAGCAGTGGATCCTGCTCGCGTTCGCGTCGGCCGCGGCGCTGTTCGGGGGCGCCTCGCTCGATCGGGGCCAGGTCCTCACGGCGCTGTTCGTCGCCGTCCACATCGGGATCGCGATCAGCGCCTTCTCCGACCTGCGCGACTGGCCGATCGCCATCGTCGGTGACGATCTCGCCGGCGTGTTCGGGAGCACCGACCTGATGGGGATGGTCGCCCTCCTCGCGGCGGCGACGACCGTCATGCTGATGGTCGTGGTCCTGCGCCGGACCCCCGAGGAGCGATTGGCGATCGCCGAGGAGAAGGCCGCTCGGGGCGGTGGCGGCGGGTTCCGGATGCCGTCGATGTTGACGATCAACAAGATGCGCCGGGCGGCGACGATGGCGCAGCGCGGTCAGCCGATGGGCGGCGGCGGCAAGTCGATGACCCCGCGCTCCCCGGGCCAGGCGATGCAGTACCGCACGATGGCTCGCGGTCGACGCCGGCGGGCCGGCCGACTGGCGAAGGTGCGTTCGTCGGCGTTGCTGCGTCTCGGGATCACCGCCCTCCTCGTCGGCGTGCTCGTGCTCGACGGGTTCCTCTGGTGGCGCTCGCAGTCCTACGGTGCGCTGTTCGCGGTGGCGGCGACGGCCGTCGTCATGCTCGTCGTGGGGCTCAGCCTGCCGGGCGCCGGGGAGGGCGGCCGCCGGGCGGCCGCCGGTGTCGTCAGTGTGTTGGCCGCCGCCGGCGTCGTGCTGTTGATCGTGTTCCGCGAGACGGTCGCGGACTGGTTCGACCGCGACGGCACCTGGTCCGGGCGCACCACGCTCTGGGACGGTGTGCTCGACGTCGTGGGGGACCGACCGATCCACGGATTCGGCTTCGAGGCCGGCACCGGTGTCGCCGGATTCGGGACGCGGTCGGGCTTCCTCCAGGTCCTCCTGGCAGCAGGGGCCATCGGGCTGATCGCCCTGGTCTGGTTGATGCTGCTCGTGCTCCGCCGAGCGGCATCGGCGGCCATCATGCGACCCGACCCGCTCGGCGTGTGGGTGGTCGGCATGGCCGCCTACGGCATCGCCGCGAACGTCAACGAGAGTTTCGTGTCGGCGTGGTCGTTGCCGTGGCTGTTGCTCGTGTTCGCGCTCGGTCACGCGGTGGCCCGACGCGAGGCGCGCTTCGACGACGTCACCCTGTAGCGCCGGACCAGCGTCCGGGTCGGGGGCCGGGGACCGGCGATGGGTCAGCGGCTCAGCGGGTCGGGCCGAGACGGACCGGCGTGGCGGGTGGGTCCGGGAGCGGATCGTCGCCGAGCGGGGCGAGCACGACCTGATCGCCCGGGCCGAGGGCGAGCTCCTCGGCGGCCGAGCGCTGGTCGAGGCACACGGCGAGCATCCCGTAGGAGTCGAGCACCAACCCGAGGCCGCCGCCGGGGATGCCGGCGAAGCTCTCCGCTCGCACCGCCGTGCGCACGGTCGGACCGGACGGATCGCCCGGGTTGCCGACGCGCAGCCGGACGCGTGGGTCCCACCCGGCGAGGTCGTCGGGGCCGACGTTGAGCTGGCAGTTGCCGAACCGGTCGACCCACAGCACCTCGGTCACGAGGTCGTCGCCCTCGGCGCGCGGCAGCGGCACCGTGCCGGGGATCATCGCCGCGGGGTCGAGCTCGGGGCCGAGCTCGCCGAGGTCGACACCGTTGCACACGTGGGCCGCCGCGGGGGCGAACACGTCGCGCCCGGCGAACGTGGCCCCCGCCGCGTCCAACCGGTAGTCGGGGTTCGTGAGCTCCACGGCCCGCTCGGCGCCGCCCGCCATCGCGACCGCCGGTGCGAGCAACCCGTTGTCGGGCCCGATCAGCACCCCGGCACCACCGGCCACCTCGACCGCGACGGCTCGGCGATCGGTCCCGACGGCGGGGTCGACCACGGCGAGGACGACTCCGCTCGGCACGTAGCCGATGCAGCGCGCCAGGGTGAGCGAGCCGGCGCGGACGTCGAACGGTGGCACCTCGTGGGTCAGGTCGATCACGCCGACGTGGGGGGCGAGATCGCGGATCACGGCCTTCACGACGCCGACGAACTCGTCGGCCGTGCCGTAGTCGGTGAGGAACGAGACCGTGTCGAATCGGTACGCCGCGCTCGGCGGGGTCTCAGCCATCACGCAGCACGATAACGGCGGCGAGGACGAGGTGACCCCGGACGATCATCCCGGACGAGGACCCTGGACGCGACGAGGGCCGGTGCCAACCCCCCGATGGCACCAGCCCCGTCGGCGCTCCGGTGGCGTGAACCACCGGTGCGTCTCAACGGGCGTCACTGTAGACGGTGATCGCGGCTGAGAAAAGTGTCACGTCGAAAAACTTCTCCGGGACCGGATCGACGCACCGGCGTCACCGGGCGCCGAGCTCGCGGCTGCGGGTCGTCGCCGCGGCGACCACGTCGGCGATGATGCCGCGCACGTCGCGGTCCTCGAGCACGCCGACACCGGCGGCGGTGGTCCCCCCGGGCGACGTGACCATCGCCCGCAGCGCCGCCGGGTCCCCCTCGCGCGCGAGGAGCTCGGCGGAACCGACGAGGAGCTGGGTGACCATCGGCTCGGCGACCTCGGTCGGGAGCCCGGAGGCGACGCCGGCGTCGATCAGCGCCTCGGCGAGGAAGAACACGTACGCCGGGCCCGATCCGGTGACCGCCGTGACGGCGTCGAATCGTGACTCGTCGAGCCGCACGCAGGTGCCGACCGCGCCGAGGACCGACTCGGCCCACGCCAGGTCGTCGGGACCGGCGGCGCGCCCGCCGCAGATCGCCGCCACGCCGCGACCGACGAGCGAGGGCGTGTTCGGCATCGCCCGCACGACCGCGACCCGCCGGCCCTCGTCCGGCGCGCCTCCCGTGGCGGCCGCGACGGCGTCGTCGATCGTCGATGTCGTGACCCCCGCCGCGATCGACAGCACGCGCCACGCCCCGGCTCGCGCCGCGGCGGCGGCGACGTCGGGGACGTCGGGGGGCTTCACGGCGAGGACCACGTTGGCCGCCGCGACGATCTCGGCCGTCACGGTGACGCCGGGGAACCGTTCGGCGAGCTGATCGCGTCGCGCGGCGGCCGCTTCCACCACGGCGAGGTGCGCCGGCTCGAACGCACCGGACGAGATCATGCCCGCGAGGAGGGCGGCGCCCATGTTGCCGCCACCGATCACCGCGATGTCGTGTGCCATGGACCGCACCCTACGCCGCCGGCCGTTGCCGTCCGGGCGGGCGCACGGGAGCTACCGACCTCCCCGAACGCACCCGCCCGGACACCCCTCCTGTGGGCGGCCGCCGGCCCGGACGGGAAAACACGGCGTCCCCGCTCGTTCCGCGTCGAGTTGGTCGACCAGGGACCCCTGGAGTTGATTCAGTTCGTGAAGCGGGAGGCGAAGGCGATGCGGAGGAGGCGGTGGAAGCACTGCTCGACGGTGGCGTACAGCGTGCCGAGGACCCGGTCCAGCTCGGCCTCCGAGACGAGCGCGTTCACCAGCTCGCCGCGCAGGTACACGGCGTCCTCGAGCCCGATCGAGAAGTGCGCGCCGACGAGCCGGTCGTTGCGCCGCAGGAGCTGCTCGTAGAGCTGCTCGGCGTTCTCCACCGGCGCCGGCAGCACGTACGTCTCGTAGCGCAAGGTGCGCTGGCCGAGCGTGAGCCAGATGGTCGTGACGTCCTTCTCCTCGCCGAGCATCCGGACGTACCACCGCGGATCGCCCCGCGTGGTGTCGTCGCTGGTGCCGCGGTCGATCGCCGCGATCTGGGGGTTGCCCTCGGCGATGTTCGCCAGCCACTCGTCGATCTGCCGGGCGAGCACCGCCACCCCGGCGGCGTCCTGGTAGTCGCTCACGTGCACGCGACCAGTCGCTCGGCGGCGAGGTCGTGGTACAGGCGCCGGAGGCGCGCCGCGGCGAAACCCCAGGTGTACGCGGAAGCCCGGAGGGCCGACTGCTGGGCCATCGATGCTGCGAGCACCTCGTCGTCGAGCACGCGGGCGACGGCGGCGGCGAAGTGCGCCGGATCGCGGTCGGCGACGAGCAGGCCGGTCCGGTCGTCGTCGACGAGGCTCAGCAGCCCGCCGACCGCGCTGGCGACCACCGGGATCCCGCACGCCGCGGCCTCCAGCGCCACGAGGCCGAAGCTCTCGCTGCGGCTCGGCACCAGCACGACGTCCGCGGCCCGGTAGTAGGTCGACAAGATGTGGTGGGGTTGCGGCGGCACGAACCGCACCCGGTCGGCGAGGCCGAGCTCGTCGACGAGCTGGCGGATGCGTTCGCTCTCGGCGTCGCCGTCGTTCCCGCTGGCACCGCCGACGACGAGCAGCAGGGCGTCGCGCCGGCCGTGGCGGTCGGCCAGCTCGCGCAGGGCGCGCACCGCGACATCGGGCCCCTTCAGCGGCTGGATCCGGCCGACGAACAGCAACACGGGTCGGTCGGCGGGGAGATCGAGTGCGGCGCGCGCGCCGCCCCGGTCGCCCGGGGCGAAGAAGGCGTGCTCGACGCCGGGCGCGACGATCTCGATGCGGCCCTCCGGATCCCCGTACAAACGGCGGAACTGGAGCTCCTCCTCGGTGCAGCTCACGCAGATCGCATCGGCGCAGGTGGTGATCTCCGCCTCGGCCCGATCGCGCCACGAGGGTTCGGGATCGCCGCCCTCGGCCTTCACCCGGGCGAGGGTGTGGAACGTGGCGACGAAGGGCACGTCGAGCACGTGCTTGATCCGGTGCCCGACGAGGCCGCTCAGCCAGTAGTTGGCGTGCACGGCGTCGGGACGGCCGTGGTGGTCGAGGTCGGCGAGCACCCGGTCGGTGAACGGCTCGACGATCTCGCCCAGTGCCTCCTTGGGCAGGTGGTGCGGACCGGCCTCGACGTGGACGACGCGGTGGTTCGGCTCGACGACGACCTCGCTGGGGAGTCCGGCGCGGTCGGCCCGCGTGTACGTGGTGCAGTCGACGCCACCTTGGGCGAGCGACGACACGAGCTCGCGCACGTACACGTTCATCCCACCGCTGTCGCCCGACCCCGGCTGCGCGAGGGGCGACGTGTGGAGCGAGATCACGGCCACTCGTTGCACGACGGGGACGAACCCTATCGACGGAAGGGATCGACCAGAGGACCGCAGGCCCGCCGAACCCGACGTGGCCGTCGGGCAGTACCTGTCGGCGCCCGCCGGTACCCGTCGGTACCCGTCAGCACCCGTCGGTACCCGTCAGCTCCGGTCGAGGAAGCTGCGGTACACGTTGGTGAGGGCCTGCTTCTGGTCGGGCGTGAGGTCGGGGTCGCGTTCGATCGCCTCCAGCACCCCGCCCGAGCGTTCCTCGTCGCGGAGCAGCCCCGCCCGCACGTACAGCGACTCGACGCTGATCCGGAGCGCGTCGGCGACCTGCTGCAGGATCTCGGCGGACGGTCGGCGCAGGCCGCGTTCGATCTGCGACAGGTACGGGTTGGAGACGCCGGCCGTCTCCGCCAGCCGACGGATCGACATCTTGGCGACCTCGCGCTGCTGGCGGATGAACGCGCCGACGTCGGCGATCGGGTCGTCGCCCGGCTGGTGGTCGGGGTCGGAATCGACGACGTCGTCGTCGCCGTCGCGACCCACCTCGCTCAGAACTCCCCGAGCAGCGTCTCGACGGTCGCTTCGCCGTCGCGGTAGCGGCGCACCAGCTCGGCGCTCAGCGCGTCGAGGCGGTCGAAGCGGTCCCGACGGTCGGCCGAGATCCGGCGCTCGAACTCGGTCAGCGCGGCCGACAACCGCTCCGCTTCGTCGCCGTCGAGCTCGTCGAGACGGCTGAAGCCGTGCTCGGTGCAGATCCGGTCGAGCTCGTCGGACAGCGGGTGGTCACCGAGCTCGTCGGTCGGGCGCGGTGGACGCGCCGGCCCGCCGGTGAGGTGCTGCGACAGCACGATGCGGAGCTCGCTCGGGAGGTCGACCCCCTGCTCGCCGCGCTCGCGTCGGGTCACCTCGGCGCGCACCAGGTCGAGGCGTGCCTGCGCGACGCGCCGGACGTAGGACACCACGTCGTCCTCGCGCTGGAGCTTCGTGCGGAGCTGGCGCAGCTCGTCGAGCGGCAGCTCGGCCGGGTCGGGGGTGCGCTCGTCAACCACGGCAGGGCTCCTCGCTGGTGGTCGTGGTGGTCGCGGCGTCGGCGGTGCCGTCCGCGCCCCCCGACACCGGCGGCAGCACGGCGACCTCGTCGTCGGGGCCCACCTGCGTGTCGTGCGGCACGGCCTCACCGTTCACCCAGACCCGGCAGCTGTCGAGGACGGCGGCGAACCCGGTGCCGTACCGTTCGGTGGCGGTCGCGAGCACCTCGGCGACGGTGGCGCCGGGGACCTCGTCGCGCCCGCGGCCGGCGACCTCCCGGGCCGACGCGAAGAGCCGCATGATCGCCATGTCGTCCAGCGTAACCTGGCGGCCGGTCCCGGCCGGGATGCCGTCGTCGCACGGGAGCGTCCGGCGGCCCTGGGTAGTCTGGCCGGCCATGCCGCCGCCCGGCCCGCCCGCGCCGACCCGTACCGGCCCGGACGACCGGTCCGACCTCCGGCCGCGCCTCGTGCTGGTCCGCCACGGCGAGAGCGTGTGGAACGCCGTCAAGCGCTGGCAGGGCCAGGCCGACTCGCCGCTCAGCGAGAACGGTCGCCGGCAGGCGCTCGCGGTGGCCGGACGACTGGCGGTCGAGGAGCCTCCGCCCCGGTTCGCCGCGCTGTGGTCGAGCGACCTGGGCCGCGCCCGGGAGACCGCCGCGGTGCTCGCCGACGCGATGGGCATCGCCGAGATCCGGCTCGACCCCCGCCTGCGCGAGGCCGAGGCCGGACCGTGGGAGGGGCTGACGCCGACGGAGATCGAGCGGCGCTGGCCCGGGTGGCTGGCCGACGACCGACGACCCGATGGGTTCGAACCCCTCGAGGAGCTCACCGCCCGGGCCCTCGCCGTCTGCGACGACCTGATGCCCGGGCCGGACGGCACGGCGGACACCGCGCGCGGCACCGGGGAGCCCGACGATCCCGTGATGCCCGACGATCCCGTGATGGCGGTCACCCACTCGGGGTTGATCCGCACCCTCCGACGCCACCTGGGGGTCGACGACGTGCGCATCCCGAACCTCGGCGGCATGTGGCTCGGTCGACGCGCCGACGGGCGCCCGGAACCGCTCGGCTGGTTCGACGGCACGATGCGGCCGTCCCCCCGTCCCGCGCCCGACCCGTCGCCCCGCTCGTCGTTCGGTTCGGCGCCCGGTTCGGCGCCCGGTTCGGCGCCCGGTGAACGCTGAACGCGGGTCGACGGTTGCACCCTCAGACATCGGCGAGGTCGATGGTCGACTTGAGGCGGATATCCTCCGACCCTCGTGGGTACCGAGAAGCGTGAGCGCCAGAAGGCCAACCGGGCGATACGTCGCCAGGAGGAGCAGCGCCAGGAGCGGGTGACCTCGTTGCGCAAGCGGGTGATCCGGGTCTCGCTCGTCCTGGTGGCGGCCTTCGCCGGCGTGATCGTCATCGCCTGGTTCGGCGGGGCGTTCGACGGCGACGAGGTGGTCGCACCGGCCCCGACCACGGCGCCGCCCGACGCCGACGGCGACACATCGTTCGCCGACGTGCCGTCGGGCTGCCCGGCCCCCGACGGCTCGGAGTCGCAGCGGCGCGAGTTCGACGAGCCACCCCCGATGTGCCTCGCCGACGACGTGACGTACTCGGCGGTGGTGACCACCAACTTCGGCGAGTACACGATCGAGTTCGACGCCGAAGCGGCGCCGCTGACCGTGAACAACTTCGTCGTGCTCGCCCGCTACCGGTACTTCGACGACACCCGCTGTCATCGGATCATCCCGGATTTCGTGGTGCAGTGCGGTGATCCGACCGCGTCCGGCACCGGTGGACCGGGGTACCGGTTCGCCGACGAACTGCCCGAGGCCGGCGCCTACGAGATCGGGTCGGTGGCGATGGCCAACAGCGGGCCCGACACGAACGGCAGCCAGTTCTTCGTGATCTCCGGCCCCGACGGTGCCGCGCTCCCGCCGAACTTCAGCCTGTTCGGGACCGTGGTCGACGGCCTGGACGTGATCGCCGAACTCGACGCCGTCGGATCACCGGGCGGCGAGCCCGTCCAGCCCGTCGTGATCAACAGCGTCGAGATCGTCGAGTCCTGACGTCACCCACCGCCGGGTAGGTCGTCGAATCCTGACGTCACCCACCGATCAGCCGGGTAGGTCGCCGTGCAGGACGACGTCGCCGACCAGGTCCCAGTCGTCCCCCCGGCGGACGAGCGCCGTGCCGGTCGGCAGTTCGGCCACCGTGACGTCGGCGAGCGTCAGCGTGCGGTGCAGGTGGTCCTCGGTCCAGGTCTCGCAACCCGTGGCGAGCGCGAGTTGCTCGACGAGGCCGAGGCCGATCGTGAACGCCCCGCCGCGCGGGTCGGTCATGGGATCGCACAACGCGGCGGCGCTCGGGCCCACCCCGACCACCAGCCCGCCGTCGGCGAGCACCCGGCCGAGCGCCTCGAACAGCGGTGTGTCGTTGAGCACGCTGCGCAGGTGGATCGGGGAGTCCCCGACCAGGTACACGGCGCGCGCGGCTGCGACCGTCGCCGCCGGCCCGGTCTCGAGGGCCCCGCCACGCTGCAACACCATCACCGCCTCCACGGCGACACCGATGCGCTCACCCCATGCCTCGGCGGCGGCGACCGCCTCGGTCGGGTTCTCGAACGCGTCGGCGGTCGGGAGCACCACGACCCGGTCGGCTGCGACCTCCCCGAGGAGGACGCGGTCGAGCTCGTCGTTCGCGGTGAAGGGGCCGCCTCCCATGAGGGCGATGATTCCGGACATGGTCGTCGATCGTAGGCGACGTCCGCGTCCGGCCGGTCGCCCCGGGTGAGACTCCGTTCGGGCAGCCGGAGTCGAGCAGCCGGATCAGTTGAGCAGCCGGATCGCCACCGGGTCGAGGACCTCCCGGACGATCGCGAAGTTGACGATGCCGAGCACGACCACCGAGATCCCGAGCACCGCGACCGGCGCGACGATCGCGGGTCGAGCCTCGACGACCGACGGCGTGCCCCCCGGGCCATCGCCGGTGTGCGCACCGCTCGACTCCGGCGTGCCGAACCAGATCCGCTCGAGCACCCGCAGGAAGTAGACGAGCGTGAACACGCTCGAGCCGACGATCACGACCGCCACGAACCAGTTGCCCGTCTCGACGGCGCCCGACACGAGGTACCACTTGGAGAAGAATCCTGCCGTCGGCGGCAGGCCGATCATCGAGATCGCCGCGAGCGTGAACCCGGCCATCGTCCACGGCATCCGCGGTCCGAGCCCGGTCATCTCGGGGATCTTCTTGGTACGGGCCTGCTCGAGGATCGCGCCGGCGGCGAAGAACAGACACGCCTTCATCGCCGCGTGGTTCACGACGTGGAGCAGCGCTCCGATCAGCGCCTGGGAGTTGGCGAGCCCGATGCCGACGGCGATGTAGCCGATCTGGGCGACGGTGCTGTGGGCGAGCAGGCGCTTCAGGTCGGTCTGGCGGATCGCGATGACCGACCCGACGACGACCCCGGCGAGCCCGAACCAGACGAGCAGATCGAGCACGGGGAGATCGTCGATCACGTAGCGCGGCGGGAACACGTCGAGCAGGATCCGGATCAGCGCGTAGGCGGCGACCTTCACCTGGACCGCGGCGAGGAGGGCGGCGACGGCCGGCGGCGCGTGGCTGTGGGCGTCGGGCAACCAGACGTGCAGCGGGAAGACCGCCATCTTCGTGCCGAGTCCCATCACGACGAGCGCCGTGGCGGCAGCGGTGGTCGGCGAGCCGGTGAGCCCGCCGAGCGTCGTGGTCACCGAGTCCATCCCGAGCGTGCCGGTCGTGAAGTAGATGAAGCCGACGCCGAGCAGGTAGAGGCTGCTGCCGACCGTGCCGATCAGCAGGTAGCGGTAGCTGGCGACGGCGGCGGCCGGGCCGCCGAGCGCGATCAGGGCGTAGGAGGCGATCGAGTAGATCTCGAGGCTGACGAACAGGTTGAACAGGTCGCCGGCGACGGCGACGCCGAGCAGCCCGCCGAGCAGCAGCAGCACGATGGCGTGGAGGAACACCCCCCGCTCGGGTTCGATGCCGAACCCGACCCGGGTCGGGTAGAGCACCACGAACAGGCCGATCACACCGATCAGCAGGGCGATGAACGCAGACAACGGGTCGAGCACGTACTCGATCCCGAACGGCGCCGCCCAGCCGCCCATCGGATGGACGAGCGGCCCGCTCTCGACGCTGCGAGCCAGGCCCCACGCCGCCAACACGGTGACCACGGCGACGGCGACGACGGCGATCCAGCGGGCCACGCGGGGGGACACGACCGCCACCATCGCCGCGACGGCAGCGCCGACGAAGGGGACCACCGGCAGCAGCGCCGGGACGGCCGAACGGGTCATCGAGGGGTCTCCTGGCGGGCCCCGTCCGCTGGCGTGTCCGGTCGTGACAGCTCGGCGTCGTCGAGGGTGCCGTAGGCCCGGTGGATCACGGTGATCAGCGACAGGGCGACACCGATCACCGCCACGCCCACCACGAGGGCGGTGAGGATCAGCAGGTGCGGCAGCGGGTTGACGTACAGGTCGGGGTCGGATCCGAGCTCGGGGTCGATCACGGGCACGTCGCCGCCGTCCTTGACGCTGCCCTCGATGAAGAACAGGAACACCGACGTCTGGAACAGCACGAGGCCGACGAGCTTCTTCACGAGGTGGCGCTCGGTGATCAGCGCGAACAGCCCGAGCGACAACAGGGCGACCAGGAAGATGTAGATGTAGCGGTCCGCGAGCGTCTCGATCACTGTGCCGATCGCGGTGCCGATCACGGTGCCGATCACGGTGCCGATCACTGGGGTTCGACCTCCTCGCGACGGCCGCCGCCGGTCCGCGCTGCCAGCCGCTCGAAGATCAGCAGGATCCCGCCGAACACGACGGCGCCGACACCGAACTCGACGACGAGGATGCCGAGGTAGCGCAGGCGCGACTCGCTCAGTTCCCCGAGCGGCACCTGGGCGTAGTCGAGGAGGTCACCGCCGAACGCCATCGGCGCGAGCGCGGCGCCGAGGAACAAGAACATCCCGGTGCCCATGGCGACGATCGCGGTGCCCTCCGGGACGCAGCGGTCGACGAGGTCGCGGTCGACGGTCAGGCGGGCGAGCACGATCCCGACGGCGAGCACCACGCCGCCGGCGAAGCCGCCACCGGGCCCGTAGTGCCCGTGGGCGACGACGTACACACCGAACACGAGCACGAACGGCATCGCCAGCGCGGCGACGACCCGGACGTTCTCGCTCGGATGGCGACCGATCACGACGTGGCCCTCCGGTACTCGCGGACTCCGTTGTCGATCACGACGCGTCCTTCCGGTACTGGCGGACTCCGTTGTCGATCACGACGCGTCCTTCCGGTACTCGCGGACTCCGTTGTCGATCACGACGCGTCCTTCCGGTACTCGCGGA
>SKSP01000220.1 GCA_007122945.1 Ilumatobacteraceae bacterium
GCGACGTCGTAGTGGTGCTGGCCCACGACCTCGGGCGACAGGATCGTGGAGGTCGAGGCGAGCGGGTCCACCGCCGGGTAGATGCCGAGCGCCGCCACCTGGCGGGACAGCTCGGTCGTGGCGTCGAGGTGCGTGAAGGTGGTGAACGGCGCCGGGTCGGTGTAGTCGTCGGCGGGCACGTACACGGCCTGCAGCGAGGTGATCGAGCGACCGCGGGTCGAGGTGATGCGCTCTTGCAGCTCGCCCATCTCGTCGGCGAGGGTCGGCTGGTAGCCCACGGCCGAGGGCATGCGGCCGAGCAGGGTCGACACCTCGGAGCCGGCCTGGACGAACCGGAAGATGTTGTCGACGAACAGCAGCACGTCCTGGTTGCGGACGTCGCGGAAGTACTCGGCCATCGTCAGCGCCGACAGGGCGACCCGCAGGCGCACGCCCGGCGGCTCGTCCATCTGGCCGAACACGAGGGCGGCCTTCTCGAACACGCCCGACTCCATCATCTCGAGCCGCAGGTCGGTGCCCTCACGCGTGCGCTCGCCCACACCGGCGAACACCGACACGCCGCCGTGCTGGGAGGCCACCCGGTTGATCATCTCGGTGATGAGCACGGTCTTGCCCACGCCGGCACCGCCGAACAGGCCGATCTTGCCGCCCGCCACGTACGGGGTGAGCAGGTCGATCACCTTGATGCCGGTCTCGAACATCGTGGCCGACGGCTCGAGGGCGTCGAAGTCGGGGGCCGGACGGTGGATCTCCCAGCGCTCCATCTCGTCGAAGCCCTCGGGAGCCTCGTCGAGCGGCTGGCCCCACACGTTCCACACGTGGCCGAGCACCTTCTCGCCCACCGGGACGGTGATGCCGAGGCCGGTGTCGCGCACCGGGGTGCCGCGCACGAGCCCGTCGGTCGGCCGCATGCAGATGGCCCGGACCCGGCTGTTGCCGAGCTGCTGGGCGACCTCGGCGAGCACCGTGATCTTCTCGCCGTCGAGATCGACGTCGAACTCGATGGCGTTGTTCAGCTCGGGCAACGAGCCGCGCGGGAACTCGACGTCGATGACGGGGCCGGCGATGCCGACCACGCGGCCGTCGGCGCGCTCGCGGGCCGAGCCCTGGGCGGGGGAGGTGTCGGTGATGGTCATGAGATGGTGTCTCCTGGCGGGATGTCTCGTCGTCAGTCCGGGGCGTGGTCCTGGCTTCGTCAGTCCTGGGTGATCGCGTCGACGAGCTCGGGAAGGGGGCGGGTGTCGTCGGAGCCGGAGCCGAGGGCTTCCGCCCCGCTGACGATCTCCATGATCTCGGTGGTGATGGAGTCCTGGCGGGCCCGGTTCATCACCCGGCTGAGGGTCTTGATGAGCTCCTCGGCGTTGTCGGTGGCGGCCTTCATCGCCCGCTGGCGGAAGGCGTGCTCGGACGCCGCCGCGTTCAGCAACGCCGCGTACACGCGAGCTTCCACGTAGCGCGGCAACAAGACGTCGAAGATGGTGGTGGGGTCCGGTTCGAACTCGTAGTCGGGCGCCGGCCCGTCGCCACCGCCGGCGCCGGTCATCGTCGTGAGCGGCACGAGCGGGCGCAGGACGACCTCCTGGTTGCCCGGCGAGATGAAGCGGGTGTAGACGAGCTCGACCCGATCGACCTCGCCGGTGACGAACAGCTCGACGGCGTGGCTGCCGATCTCGCGGGCGTCCTCGAAGCGGGGTGCCTCGGTGAAGCCACCGAACGAGCGACCCATCTGGTAGCCCCGGAACCGGAAGTAGTTCTCGACCTTCCGGCCGACCGGCAGGATCAGGTAGTCCTTGCCGGCGAGCACGTCGGCCTTGATCTCGCCCTCGGCGGAGCGCTGGACGCCCATGTTGTAGCCGCCGCACAGACCGCGGTCGGCGCCGCACACGATGTAGCAGGTGGTGGCGACGGTCTCGCGGCCGGCCAGGAGCGGGTTCTCCGAGCTGGCACCGGCGTCGGACAGGTGCCGGACGACCTCGGTGATCTGCTCGGAGTACGGCACGGCCGCTTGCACGGCCGCTTGCGCCTTGACGATGCGCGACGCGGCGATCAGCTCCATCGCGCGCGTGATCTTCTTCGTCGCCTGGACGCTGCGGATGCGTCCCCGGAGGATTCGCTCTTGCCCACCAGCCATTATCGATGCCCTCGCTCGTCGGCCCTTCGGTTCTCCTCACTCGGGTGCGCCTCGTCGCTGGCGCTTCCCTCGGCGCGGATGCCGACCGTCCCCACCGTCCCGACCATCATTCCGTCGCCAGCGTCTTCTGGCTCTTGGCGTCGCCGAGCTCGTCGGCGTCGACCTTGGTCGGGTCGGCGGCGGCCGCATCGGCGTCGATCTCGAACTGGTCCTTGAACGCCTGGACGGCGTCGGCCAGCTCGTCGGGGATCCCGCCGGTGCGCAGGTCGGCGAGCAGCGAGGCGTAGCGGCTGCGCATGAACTCGAGCAGCTCGGCCTCGAACCGGCGGACGTCGCCGGTCGGGATGTCGTCGAGGTAGCCCTTCGTGCCGGCGAACATCGACACGACCTGCTCCTCGACGGCCATCGGGCTGTTGAGCGGCTGCTTCAGCAGCTCGACCAAGCGGTAGCCGCGCTCGAGCTGGGCCTTCGAGACGGCGTCGAGCTCGGAGCCGAACGTGGCGAACGCCTCGAGCTCGCGGAACTGCGCGAGGTCGAGCTTGAGTGTGCCGGCGACCGACTTCATCGACTTGACCTGGGCGGCGCCACCGACGCGCGACACCGAGATGCCCACGTCGACGGCGGGACGCACGCCCGACTTGAACAGGTTGTCCTGGAGGTACACCTGACCGTCGGTGATCGAGATGACGTTGGTCGGGATGAACGCCGACACGTCGCCGGCCTTGGTCTCGATGATCGGCAGCGCGGTCAACGAACCGGCACCGTTCTCGTCGGACAGCTTGGCGGCCCGCTCGAGCAGGCGGCTGTGCAGGTAGAACACGTCGCCGGGATAGGCCTCGCGGCCCGGCGGGCGGCGCAGCAGGAGCGACAGCTGACGGTACGCCTCGGCCTGCTTCGACAGGTCGTCGTACACGATGAGGGCGTGCTCGCCGTTCTCCATCCAGTGCTGGCCCATCGCGCACCCGGCGTACGGGGCGAGGTACTTGAACGGCGCCGGGTCGGAGGCGGGCGCCGTCACGACGACCGTGTACTCCATCGCGCCGGCCTGGCGCAGCGTCTCGACGGTCTGGGCGACGGTCGAGCCCTTCTGGCCGATCGCCACGTAGATGCACTTCACGCCCTGACCCTTCTGGTTCAGGATCGTGTCGACGGCGATGGTGCTCTTGCCGGTCTTGCGGTCGCCGATGATCAGCTCGCGCTGGCCCCGGCCGATCGGGGTCATCGCGTCGATCGCCTTGATGCCGGTCTGCATCGGCTCGTGGACCGGCTTGCGGCCCATGATGCCGGGCGCCTGGATCTCCATCCGGCGCAGCTCGGTGCCGACGAGGTCGCCACGGCCGTCGACGGGCTCGCCGAGGGCGTTGACGACGCGGCCGAGCACGCCGTCGGACACGGGGATCGAGAGGATCCGGCCCGTCGACTTGACGGTCTGGCCCTCCTCGATGTGGTCGGCCAGACCGAGCACGACGGCGCCGATCGAGTGCTCGTCGAGGTTGAGGGCGAGTCCGATCGTGCCGTCCTCGAACTCGAGCAGCTCGTTCACGGCCGCGTCGGGCAGGCCCGACACGCGGGCGATGCCGTCGCCGACCTCGGTGACGCGGCCGACGGTGCGGGCCTCGAGCGAGGGCTCGAACCCCTCGAGGTTCTTCTGGAGCGCCGATGCGATGTCGGCGGCGGAGAGGGTGAGTTCAGCCATCAATGACTCCTGGGTTGGGTGGTCGCCTACAGGCGGGCCTTGAGCTGTTCGACCTTGGTACGGACGGTACCGTCGATCACGGTGTCGCCGACGGTCGCGACGAGCCCGCCGACGACCGACGGGTCGACGACGACCTTGAGGTTGACCTGCTTGCCGGTGGCGTTGGCGACGGCCGCCTTGAGGCGCGCCTGTTGATCGTCGGTGAGGGGGACGGCGCTGCGGACCTCGGCCACCTCGAGGTTCTTCGCGCTCGACGCCCGCTGCACCAGGGCGTCGACGATCGCGACCAGGTCGGACGCCCGACCCGAGCCGACGACCATCGAGATCAGCTGCACGGTGGTGGGGGTGGCGGAGTCGCCGAGGAGGTCCTCGACGATGGCCTGGCGCTTGCCGGCGGGGATGCCCTCGTCGGCGAGGGTGGTGCGCAGCGTCTCGCTGGACTCGTAGCTGCGGGCGAACCGGAACAGCTCGTCCTCGACCTCGTCGAGCGTGCCGTCGGCGCGGGCGACCTCGAACAGCGCCCGGGCGTAGCCCTCGATGCGGTTGTCGTCGATGGTCATGTCGTCACGCTCCCGTCGATCCCGGACCGTTCGTGCCGGCGGAAGCCCCGCTGGAGCCGACCCGGCTGATGAAGTCCTCGATCAGTTGCTGGTGGACGGCCTCGTCGATCGATTCCGCGACGACCACGTCGACGGCGCGCGACGCGTGGCGGGTGATCTCGCCGCGCAGCTCGTCGCCGGAGCGACCGGCGATCGACGCGATCTCGGCGACGGCGCGCTCCTCCAACTCGGCGACCTCGACCTCGAGGCGGGCGCGGCCCTCGGTCAGCATCGACGCGGCCTGTTCGCGGGCCTCGGCCTTGATCTGCTCGCGCTCGGCCTCGATGTCGCCGAGCGAGGTGCGGATGCGCGCTGCCT
Organism: Ilumatobacteraceae bacterium; assembly: GCA_007122945.1. Lineage (GTDB taxonomy): Bacteria > Actinomycetota > Acidimicrobiia > Acidimicrobiales > Ilumatobacteraceae > SKSP01. Next base: position 4,745 of record SKSP01000220.1, read on the forward strand.
CGGCCTCGGCCTCGGTCTTGGCGGCGATGGCGGCGTCCATCTCGCGCTGGATGCGCTCGGTGCGGCCGGCGTAGTACTTCTTGATCGGCGGGCCACCGAACTTCCAGATCAGCCAGAAGATCACGGCGAACGCGATCGTCTGGAGGCCGATCTCCCAGATCGGCGGGAAGATCGGGTCGGCGGACGTGACGCCCTGGTCGTCGACGTCGAACTCGACCTGGGGCAGCAGCCCCCCGGTGATCCTCTGGCCGAGCACGCTGTTCACGGCGGCGATCATCGTGCGGCTCCCGCGCTGAGGGTGGACTCGACGGCCCGGCGGACGGCCTCGGGGTCGGGGTCGCGTCCGGTCGCCAGCCTGGCGGCGGTCGCGGCGACGGCGGCGACGGCGGTCTCGACCTCACCGCGAGCAGCCTCCTGGGCGGCTTCCACCTCGGCCACGGCCGCCGCTCGGCGCTCGGCGATGGCGGCGTTGACCTGGGTGAGCCGTTCGGTGCGCTCGGCCTCGAGCTGGGCCCGGGCCTCGTCGATGATCGCTTGGCCCTCGGCCTTGGCGGCGGCCCGCTGGGCCTCGTACTCGGCGACGTCGCCCTGGGCGCCGGCGGTGGCGGCCTCGGCGGCGGCGTGGTCGGCGGCGATCCGCTCGGAGCGCCCCTCGATGCTGGCGCTCAGCTTGGGCCAGATCGCGTACCGGAGCACGACGGCGAAGACCACGAACGCGCCGAAGCCCCAGACCAGCTCCTTCATCTCGAGCGCGATCGGGTTCAGGTCGTTCTCGGGCACCTCGACGTCGGCGGCGACGAAGTTCGCCACGTACGACCCGGTGGCTGCGACGAGGTTGTTCAGCACGTCGACGCTCCCCTGTCAGTTGAACGCTGTGTCATTGGTTCCTCTTGTATCGGTCGAGGACGGTGTGTCGGTCGGTCCGGTGTCACGTGGTCCCCCGGCGCGCGGTCGGCGCGACGGGCGGGTGTGACCTCTGGGAGACGGCTCAGGCGAACTTCAAGAGGATGAAGACCACGAAGCCGATCAGGGCGAGCGCCTCGGTGAAGGCGATGCCGAGGAACATCGTGGTGCGGACCATGCCGGCCGCTTCGGGCTGACGGGCCATCGACTCGACGGACTTGCCGACGAGGAACCCGATGCCGATGGCGGGGCCGATGGCGGCGATGCCGTACGCGAGGCCGGCGTTGGTGGCCGCCGCGATGTCCTTGGCTTCGTCGGCCGTGAACCCGGCGAGGTCGGCCTGGGCGACGAGGCTTGCGAGCGCTTCCATGTCTGTTGGTTTCTCCTGTTGGTGGGCTCTGGTGAGAGAGATCGGATGGGTGGGAGATCGAGATGTGGTGTACGTGGGTGGCGGACGTCGGGGATCAGTGCGCCTCGGCCTCGTCGCCGTGACCGGCGAGCGAGTTGGCGATGTAGACGGCGGCGAGGATCGTGAAGATGTAGGCCTGCAGGAAGCCGACGAGCACCTCGAAGGCGGTGACGCCGATCAGCATGATCAGCGGCAGGATGCCCATCGGCACGAGGAACACCTGGTTGGTCTGGGCCCGGAACAGCGCCTCGGCGAGCAGACCGAACGTCACGAGCAGGATGTGGCCGGCCATCAGGTTGGCCATGAGACGGACGGTCAGGGAGAACGGCGTCACGAAGATCGTCGAGATGAACTCGATCAGGCCGACGAGCGGCTTGAGGAACACCGGCACCCCGGGGGGCCACAGCAGGTGCCCGAAGTACCCGGCGCCCTGGTGTTTGAGCCCGGTGCCGATGAACGTCGCCCAGACGAGCAGTGACAGCGCGAGCGGGATCGCGAGGCGGCCGGTCGCCGGCATCTGCAGGATCGGGATGATCCCGGGCATGTTGCACAGGTAGATGAACACGAACAGGCTCATCAGCAGCGGGGTCCAGCCCATGCCCTGCTTGCCGATGGTCTGCAGGATGATCCCGTTCTGGATGAAGTCGACGATCGACTCGGCGAAGTTGCGGATGCCCTTCGGCGCCTTGGAGTCGTCGTGACGGGTGGCGAGCCAGAAGATGAGGATGCCGATCAGCGCGGCGAGGACGGCGATGAGCCCGATCTTGTTGAAGGTCGGGAAGATGTCCTTCCAGCGGAGGAGGGCGTTGATCGGCGGGAATTCGAGTCCGAACACGTGGGAGTCCGTTCCTGGGTCAGCGTTGGCGGGTGGTGGATTCGGCGGATGGGTCGGCGGTGTTGGTCGCGGTGTTGGTCGCGGTGTCGTTCACGGTGTTGGTCGTGCTGTCGTTCGTGGCCCGGTCGGCCTCGACGCCGCTGTGGGAGAGCGAGATGGCGACGTACTTCAACTCCCACACGAGGAGACCGAGGTGCGTCACGATGATGGTCGCTCCGAGGGCCGGGAACGAAATCCAGTCGGCGTCGCGGACCGCGTACACGGCGACGAAGATGACCCCGAGCCGGATCAGGTAGCCGAACATCGTCGCTCCCATCACCATGCCGAGCGAGATCCGCGCGGCGAGCGCGATGAGCCCGGCGGACGCGGCGAAGTTGGCGAGCACGAGTCCGATGCCGTACGCCGACGACCACAGGCCGGGCTGGCCCCAGATCAGGCCGGCGACGAAGATCAGACCGGGGGCGACCCACAGCCCCCGCTTGACGATGTCGCGCGAGATGCCGACCTCGGGTGCCGGCCCGGGGACCGGCCCCATCGAGATCTCCGGTGGGCGATCGGCCTTGGCGCGCTGCGCCTTGGGGCGACGCCCGGCGTCCGGGTGGGGCACGCTCACGTCGGCGACGCTCCCGTGCCGGACGCGGTGCGCGCGGCCCGGTCGGCGTCGTGTTGGTCCATCCGCGCGTAGTAGGTCGAGCGGAGCTTGTAGAACAGGCCGACCGCGGCCGCGAGGGTGAGGATGATCATCAGCCACGGCGTCGTGCCCAGCCACCGGTCGGCGAAGAACCCGATCACGAAGAACAGCACCAGCGTGATCACCGCGTCGAGGCCTTGGCCCAACGAGTCGCGGGGGTTCACACGGACGTTCGTTCTGAGGAGCTTCATCGATCCGGAGGGTGCGTCCACGCTGCGGTTTGCTTGTGAACGGGGGCACAAGCTAGTGGCCGCGATCCCGCGACGCAAACGCGTCGCCGGCTGCTCCACCGTCCGGCTCGCCGTCGACACCGACGTCGGCACCGACGTCTGGGTCGACGCCTGGGTCGGCGCCTGGGTCGACGTCAGCGTCGTCGACACCGTCGTCGCCGACGTCGGCACCGTTGCCGTTCTCGCGCTGGCGGCGGACGCTCGGGTGCAGGATCGTGTAGAGCACGATCGCCAGCGCCGCGATCCCGAAGGTCAGGTAGCTCGGTGTGTCACCGGTCAGCACCGGGTACAGCACGAACGCCGACAGCAGCGCCGTCCAGGTCCACAGGATCAACACGCTGCGCCGGTGGCCGTGACCCAGGTTCATCAGCCGGTGGTGGAGGTGCCCCTTGTCGGCCTCGTCGAGCGCCTGGCGGCGGGTCGCCCGGCGCACGATCGCGAACGCCGTGTCGAGGATCGGCACGCCGAGGATCAACAGCGGGATGAGCAGCGGTGCCAGGAAGAAGAACGTCTGCCCGATGAACGCCTGGGTGCTCGGATCGGCCCGGCCCCCGACCACGCTCGTGGAGATGGCGAGCATCAACCCGAGCAGGAACGCCCCGCCGTCGCCCATGAAGATCCGGGCGGGGTTGAAGTTGTGCGGTAGGAACCCGACGCACATGCCGACCGTGATCACCGCGATCAGCGGTCCGATGTTGGGTTGGGTGAGCAGCTCGAGCTCGCCGAGCCGGAACGAGTACAAGAAGAACGCGCCGGCGGCGATGGCGACGATGCCCGCCGCCAGGCCGTCGAGGCCGTCGATCAGGTTGATCGCCTGGGTCATGCCGAGCAGCCACAACACCGTGATCAGCGGCGTCCAGTCGGGCGACAGGATGATGACGTCGAGAAACGGCACCCGGAAGAAGTACATCGTGACGCCGAACCAGACGAGCGCGAGGCCCCCGAGCACGATGCCGGTGACCTTGGCGGGCGGCGGGATGTCGACGACGTCGTCGAGGGCACCGACGGCGAACACCACGAGCACGGCGATCACGACGCCGGTCGGTTCGGAGTTGTTCTCGAACAGCGGCCGGAACGCGTCGAGCGACCACGCCGTGACGAACGCGGCGAAGAAGCCGAGCAGCATCGCCGCGCCGCCGACGTCGGGGACCGGCTCGGTGTGCACCGTCCGCTCGTTCGGCTGGTACACCCAGCCGCGCCGCCGCGCGATCCACGCGACGAGCGGCGTGCTGAGGAACGTGACCCCTGCCGCGACGGCGCCCACCAGGAGGTGGTCGGCCATCGACGGGAGCACGCGTGCGCTCCGGCGTCAGCCCGTGTAGGCGGGGAAGCGGGCGCAGAGGTCGGCGACCTCCTTGCGGACCACCTCGAGCTCGGCGGCGTCGTCGCGCGACCGCAGCGCTCGGGCGATGTACCCGGCGATCACCGGCATCTCGGCGGTGCCCATGCCCTGGGTGGTGACCGAGGGCGTGCCGATCCGGACGCCGCTGGTGACGAACGGACTGCGCGGGTCGTCCGGCACGGTGTTCTTGTTGAGGGTGATCCCGGCGTCGTCGAGTGTCGACTGGGCCTGCTTGCCCGTGAGCTCGGCGTCGAACGGTTGCAGGTCGACCACCATCAGGTGGTTGTCGGTGCCGCCCGACACGAGCCGGAAGCCCTCGCCGGCGATCGCCTCGGCGAGCGTCGAGGCGTTGGCGACGACCTGGTGGGCGTACGCCCGGAACGACGGGTCGGCGGCCTCGCGGAACGCGATGGCCTTGCCGGCGATGACGTGCTCGAGCGGACCGCCCTGCCAACCGGGGAACACGGCCTTGTCGATCGCCTTGGCGTGCTCGGCGGTGGTGAGGATGCACCCGCCGCGCGGGCCGCGCAGCGTCTTGTGGGTGGTGAACGTGACGACGTCGGCGTACGGCACCGGGTTCGGGTGGGCGCCGCCGGCGACGAGGCCGGCGAGATGGGCGATGTCGAACAGCAGCAGGGCGCCGACCTCGTCGGCGATCGACTTGAACGGCTCCGGGTCGAGACGCCGCGGATAGGCCGTCGTGCCGGCGACGATCATCTTCGGGCGGTGCTCGAGCGCGAGGTCGCGCACCTGGTCGAAGTCGATGCGCTCCTCGCCGCCCACGCCGTACGACACGAAGTGGTAGAGCAGGCCGCTCGCGTTGACCGGGGACCCGTGGGTCAGGTGGCCGCCGTGGTCGAGGCTGAGGCCGAGCACCGTGTCGCCGGGTTCGAGCAGCGCCTGGTACACGCACATGTTGGCGTTGGCGCCGGAGTGCGGCTGGACGTTGGCGTGCTCGGCGCCGAACAACGCCTTGACGCGCTCGATGGCGATCGCCTCGATGTCGTCGACCACGGCGTTGCCGCCGTAGTAGCGCTTCCCGGGGTAACCCTCGGCGTACTTGTTGGTGAGCACCGAGCCGACGGCGCGCATGACGGCCGGCGACGTGAAGTTCTCACTGGCGATCAGCTGCAGACCGGTGACCTGGCGTTCGTACTCGCGGGCCAGCAGCGCCTCGACCTCGAGGTCGGGATCGGTGTCGGACGGGAAGGGCATCAGGACGGCTCCCTGCTCTCGGCGGTCTGGGGCTCGGCGTTCTCGATGTCGGTGATCTGGTCGACGCGGCGGGCGTGGCGCCCGCCCTCGAACTCGGTGGCGAGGAAGATCCGCACGATCTCCTCGGCGAGACCGGTGGCGACGACGCGGCCGCCCATCGAGAGGACGTTGGCGTCGTTGTGGGCCCGCGCCATGCGGGCGGTGTACAGGTCGTTGCACAGCGCGGCGCGCACGCCGCGCACCTTGTTGGCGGCGATCTGCTCGCCCTGCCCGCTGCCGCCGACGACGATGCCGAGGTCGGCCTGGTCGTCACGGACGGCCCGAGCCACGGCGGCGCAGATCGGCGGGTAGTCGACGCTCTCGGCCGAGTCGGTGCCGTGGTCGGCGACGTCGTGCCCCTCGTCGGTCAGCAGTTCGACGAGGAACTGCTTGAGCTCGTACCCGGCGTGGTCCGACCCGATCGCGATGCGTGCCATCACCGTCGAGCATACGACCCGACCCGCGCTCAGTGTGCGTGCCTACCGATCAGATCCGGCATCCACGCCGGATCGAGCATCACGAGCGCACCGAGGCCGATCAGCGCGATACCGATCGGGACCGCCCCGCGGTCGCCGCCGGGGCCCGTCTTCTCCCAGATCATCAGCAGCGCGAACGGGGCCATCCACGCCAGGTTGGCGATGCCGACCGCGAACATGACGAGCATCAGGGCCCAGCAGCATCCGAGGCAGAACAACCCGTGTCGCAGCCCGAGCCGCCAGGCGGCGCCCACACCACGCCGGTAGTGCGCCGTCAGGAACACGGCCGGGTGCCTGCACTGCTGGAGGCAGCGGTCCTTCAGCGCGGAGAACTGGAACAGTCCGGCGAGCAGCAGCACGCCGGCGCCGATCAGCTGCGGCTGGTCGAGGGCCGGGTACCGGTGGGCCGCCGCGTGGAGCACGGCGTCACCGCCGAGTGCGGCGAACCCGAACACCGTCCACACGGCGAGGTAGGCACCGAGGAACGCGGCACGGGCGGCGCGCGGGTGATCCTGCCGAGCCGACGCCCGACGGAAGAGCGCGACGAGCGGGAGCGTCGACGGCAGCATCATCGCCGCGACGTGGATCTGCCAGGCCACGAGGAACACGCCGACGCTCCACCACACCGGCCACCCACCGGCGAGCAGTTCGTGGTGGTGCACCCACTGCGCACGTCCGGTGAGCTCGGCCGCGATCGCGATCACCCACGCGGCGGCCACCACGGCCAGCAGGACGGGCGGCAGCGGCGCCGACCACCTCCGCCCGCGAGCGCCGCCCCCGGGCGCCGGCACCTGCGGCGGTCTCGCCGGCGGACGGTTCGTCGTGACGGTCACGAGATCACCCGTCAGGAGATCGCGTGATGCGCCCGCCACGGGGTCTGGATCGCGTTGTGCCCCTCGAACGACCACTCCATCTCGAACTCGGGCAGCGTGACGACGAACCGGGAGGCCTTGCCGGCGTACGCCGGGGCCCCGGGGACCGTCGTGAACGCGGTCTCCTGGAGCGTCGTCGCGACCCCGTTGGCGCCGACGATCGGCGCCATCTCGGCCTCGAGGATCCCGTCGATCCGGATCGAACCGGTCGCCTCGGCGACGTCGTGGTGGATCGTCGCCCGACGCACACCGACGACCTCGTCGACGAGTCCGGACAGATCGCCGAGGAACCCGCCCAGGTCCCCGCCGAACGCCCGCAGCATGGCGTGCTCCTGCTCCTCGGTCGCCCGGTCGTCGACGACGAGGGCGACCCGCCATCCGCCCTGCAGCGCGTTCCCCGGGATCTGCGCCACGTTGACCAGGGTCAGGCCCGACACGTCGACGCCCTCGATCTCGCCGCGCTCGAGCCGATACGCGATCACGCCGGCGCACGAGCCGCCGTCGGGGTCCTCCCCGACGAAGCACGGACACAGCACGCCGCACGAGCAGATCTCCAGCAGGGTGCCCTCCAGGTCGTAGACGGTTCGCTGGTCGGTGGTGGTCGACATCGTGTCCTCCTCGATGGTTCGCTCTCGACGGTTCGCTCCGGCGGTTCGCTCCGGCGGTTCGCTCCGGCGGTTCGCTCTCGACGGTTCGCTCTCGACGGTTCGCTCTCGACGGTTCGCTCTCGAC
>SKSP01000086.1 GCA_007122945.1 Ilumatobacteraceae bacterium
CGACTCTGTGTCGCTCGGTGCCGGCACGCCCGGCAGCCAGCGACTCTGTGTCACCCCGCTGCAGATCCGAACCCGCCAGCACCCGCGCCCAACCGACTCTGTGTCGCTCGGTGCCGGCACGACCGGCAGCCAGCGACTCTGTGTCACTCCGCTGCAGATCCGAACCCGCCTGCGCCCGCGCCCCACCGACTCTGTGTCGCTCGGTGCCGGCAGGACCGGCAGCTGGCGACTCTGTGTCACTCCGCTGCAGGTTCGGGGTTCGCGGTTCGGGGTTCGGGGGGTCGGCGGGTGGTTCAGCCGACACCGGCGATGAGGTCGAGGGCTCGGGAGACGAGCTCGCGGGCCTCCTCGATGGTCGCCTGGTAGGCGCCGAGGTTGCCGCTGTTGCGGAGCTGCAGCTCGGCCTCGGTGAACAGCGCCTCGGCCTCGGCGAGGAGGGCCGCGGCGTCGGCGCCGTCGTCGATGACGGGCCGCTCGACGCCCGTCGCCGGGTCCTCGGGTTCGAGCGGCTGGTCGCCGTCGAGACCGTCGAGACCGTCGACCGCGTCGTCGAATGCCTCGTCGAGCCCCTCGCCGTCGAACACCTCGCTCGGGTCGGCGTCGGGGTCGATCAGATCGGCGACCTCCTCGAACTCGACACCCGGATCCTCGACGCGGTCGCCCACGTCCGCGGAGAAGCCGGGGAACAGACGGGCGAGGGCCTGCCCCAGTGTCGGCGCGAACGTCGCCCGCTCGCCGTAGGACGTGATGACGAAGCGGTACTCCGTCACCAGCGGGATCGGGCCGGGCTGCTGGACCTCGACGTAGAACGGTCGGACGTAGATCAGGCCGCCGGCCACCGGCACGATCTGGAGGTCGCCGAAGCGCACCTGGGTGCCGCTCTCCTGGTTGTCCTGCAGCGAGATCTCACGTCCGATCGCCGGTTCCGACTCGGCCTGGCTGGCAACACGCACCGGACCGTCGGGGCGCTCGCCCTGGATGATGTAGGTGGTGAACTCGCCGTAGGTCTCCGGGTCGCTGGAGACGGTCATGTAGGCCTCGAGCTCGGTGCGTTGGTCGTCGCGGGAGAACGGGACGAACGGCCGCAACATGGCGAACTCGACCTCGTCGGTGACGTCGTTGCGGAACATCGTGTAGTACGGCGTGAAGCGGGCGGCGTCGGACTCCACGGCGAACTCGGTGGCGGTCACGGTCTCGGGCTCGCCGACGTTGGTGGTCAGGGTGCCCTGCCGTGGACCCGAGGCCGGCGACTGGGCGATCGACCACGCGCCGACGCGCTGGAAGAAGTTCTCCGGGGCGAGGCGGTACTTGGAGTAGACGTCGGTCTGGACGCGGAACAGGTCCTCGGGGTAGCGCAGGTGGGCGCGCAGCTCGTCGGACATCTCGTCGACCGAGGTGAACAGGTCGGGGAACGCCGACCACCACGCCATCACGACCGGGTCGGCCTCGTCGATCACGTAGAAGGTGACCTCACCGGTGTACGCGTCGACGGTGGCCTTCACGCTGTTGCGGATGTAGTTGGCGTCGCGCGGCACGCCGGAGCCCTGGGTGAGCTGGACGCTGCCGATCCGCTGCCCGTAGGGGTAGCGGCTGGTCGTGCTGTACGCGTCGATCACCCACAACACTCGGCCGTCGATCGCCACCGGGTACGGATCACCGTCGTAGGAGAGGAACGGGGCCAGCTTCTCGACGCGGTCGCGCACACCACGCACCCACAGCATCTGCGAGTCGGACTGCACGGCACCCGAGCCGATGATGTTGTAGTCGAGGAATGCGAGCGCGAACGCGGCCCGCCGTGGGAACGACGACATGCGCACGCCGGCGGTCCCGTCGTAGCCGTCCGACGGGCCGCACGCCCGCTCGGCCTCGGCGGTGTTGGCGATGCCGTACCCGGTGAGCGACGGGCTGAAGTACAGCTCGGGGCGGTCGAGCGGGACCTCGCGGTAGTCGGGACGGTCCGACGCCCGCACCCGGCTGATGGGTGCCATGACGAGGCCGCACCCGCGCGTGTTGACGAGCTTGCGGCCCTGCCAACTCTGGTTGGCGACACCGGCGAGGTCGAGCTCGCGGGCGGCGATCAGCACCTGCTCGACCCGGCCGTCCATCTCGTAGCGGTCGACGTCGAGGTCGTTGATGGCGAGTCCGGCCAGCTCCCCGCGGTCGACACGGAACCGCGACTGGAACTCCTCGGGGTGGAGCAGTCGGACCCGGGTGAGCGGCTCCAGGTCGGCCTCGACGTCGGCGGCGTCGATGCTGGTGAACTGGACCGGCACCTCGACGACCTGCTCCATGGATTCGCCGAGTCCCATCGCCTGGCGGGTCGCGACGATGTTGCGCTCGATGAACGGCGCCTCCCGCGACGCCTGGTTCGGCCGGACGACGAGTGACTGCACGACGGAGGGGTAGATGATGCCGGCGAGCAGGCTGATGACGAGCCACAGACCCGACGCGACGAGCGGGATCCGCCAACGGTTCGTCTTGATGGTCGACAGGTACAACCCGGCGGTGAGCAACGCGACGAGCGTCAGCAACAGCAGTGCGGGGAGCTGGGCGTTGACGACCGCGTAGGTCGCGCCCTGCACGAAACCTCGACGCTCGTTGGTGAGTTCGTAGCGCGTCAGCCAGTAGTCGGCGGCGCGCACGACCGCGAGCACGGCGAGCAGCACGGCGAGGTGCGCCTTGGTGGCGGCGCGCACTGCCGGCATCGACGACGTGAACACGACCCCGCCGTTCAGCAGGTGTGCGGCGAGGGTCAAGATGAGCACGACGACGAGCGCGGCGAACAGCCACTCGACGGCGAACGAGATGAACGGCAGGTCGAAGACGTAGAACCCCACGTCGGCACCGAACTGGGCGTCACGCACACCGAACGACTGGCTGTTGCGGAACAGCAGCCAGTCCTGCCAGCGGGCGCTCGCCGGCAGGGCGAGGACGATGGCGAGGAACAGCGCGGTGCCGTAGCGCACGAGGCGCAACCGCTTGCCGAACACGTCGTGGAAGCGCTCGACGTAGGGGTGCACGTTGGCCGGGAAGGTCTGGGGCGCCAGGCGGTCGGCGAGGTACAGGTTCAGGCCGGAGAGCAGGAGGAAGACCCCGAAGAAGACGCCGAAGAGGGTCAGTTGCGCCTGCAGCACACCCCAGAACACGTCGGTGCGACCGAGCCCGTCGTGCCACAGGAAGTCGACGTAGAAGCGAGCCATGGCCCGCCCGAACAGGATCACGAAGAAGAACAGCGCCCCGAGGGTGATCAACACCGCCCGACCGGAGATCCGGCGCGACGGTGCCTGCCTCGGGAGATCCGTGGAACGCCGCATCGGCGTCGAGGCTAGTTGCCGGTCGGCGCGATGAGGCAGCGGCACCCGGGATGCGCGGGAGCGACGCGATGCCCGGTCGGGTAGGGCTCACCCGCAGGGACGACACCGGCGAGCGCGTTGTCCTCGGCGTCGGGGCAGGCCGGACCGTTCGGGTCGACCGCCCAGCACATCGGCGTGCCCGGGGTGACGGCGCCCATCGCCCCCGCGCCGTGGGCGAGGCGGAGGACGTCGTCGAGCTGGTCGTCGATGTGGGTCGTCTTCCACTCGCGGTACACGGCCCGTACGAGCTTGGCGATCTCGTCGTTGGCACCGTCGCCGTCGGCCACCGCCCGCTCGAGGCGGTTGCGCAGCGGTTCGACGAGAGCGCTGGCGATCAGATCGTGCACGGGGACGAGCACCTCGGGCGCCGGCGCCGGCGCATCGGGGTCGAGCAGCCGAGCCCCCGCCGCGGCGGCGTCGAGGAGCTCTCCGGTGACGGCATTCGCATAGCGCTCGGCGTGCGCATCCCGCTCGGGCACGACGTCGTCGATCACGGTCACCGAGTCGCGCTGGCGGAGCCGGTCGAGCACGTCGTTCTGCTCGTCGGCGAGCACGCGCTTGAGCTTGCGGGCCGCCGACGTGATCAACGGGACGAGCTCGGCGTCGCGGCGCTCGAAGATCGTCTCGGCGACGTCGGCGGGTTCGACATCGTCGCCGGCGGCGGGCGGATCGGCGGCGGGTGGATCGGCGACCTGGGATTCTCCCGTCGGGGGTTCGCCCGTCGGGGGCTCGCCAGGTGAGGTCGCGTCCGGTGAGGTCGCGTGAGGCTCACCCGACGACTCGGGCTCCGTGGCGGCGGCCTCGGCGCGGAGTCGGGCGAACAGCGAGACGACGTTGTCGCCGTCGGGGTCGTCGGGGCCGCCGTCGGCGGACGGCTCCGGCTCCTCCTCGACGACCGGCTCCGCCGCGTCCTCCGCGACCGACGCGTCCTCGGCGACCGACTCCTCCTCGGCGACCGACGCGTCCTCGGCGACCGACTCGTCTTCGACGACCGACTCCTCCTCCGCGACCACCGGTTCGTCCTCCGCGACCGGCTCCTCCGCGACCGACTCGTCCTCCGCGGCCGACTCCTCGGCGACCGACGCGTCCTCGGCGACCGACTCGTCCTCGGCGACCGACTCCTCCGCGACCGACTCGTCCTCGGCGACCGACTCCTCCGCGACCGACTCGTCCTCGGCGACCGACTCCTCCGCGACCGACTGGTCCGCGACCGACTCCTCCGCGACCGGCTCGTCGGATCGCTCGCGCGGGACCATCAGCGGGACGGGACCGGTGGTGGGCGCGAGGTTCACGTACTCGTCGGGCTCGGCGAGCGGCGCGAGGTCGCTCATCACGTCGACGGCGACGAGCCGGGCCCGTTCGAACACCTGCAACAACCGGTCGCGCCCGGCGGCGAGCTGCTCGATCTGCTGGCGGGCTGCCTCTCGCCGCCGGCCGAGCTCGGCGAGCACCCGCTCACGGTACGCCCGGGCCTCGTTGACCATCTCACGGCCCTGCTGCTTGGCGAGCGCCAGTTCCGCCTCGGCGTCGGCACTGGCATCGCTGCGGATCCGGGCCGCTTCGGTGTCGGCCTCGGCGCGCAGGCGGTCGGCGTCGTCGCTCGCCTCGCGCAGGATCCGGGCCGCGGACTCCTCGGCACGACCCTTGATCTGGGCCGCGCTCTCACGTGCGGTCTGCAGCACCCGCAACGTCTCCTCACCGACCAGGCGGGCGACGGTCTCCTCGTCGAGCGCGGCGTCGGGGTCGACGGCCCGCTCCTGGGCGACGCGCAGCTCGTGCTGCAAGAAGCGCTCCCGCTCGCTCAAACGGCCGAGCTCGGCGGCGACCTGTCGGAGCATCGCGCGGACCTCGTCCTGGTCGAAGCCGCGGCGCGCCGTGGAGAACTCGGCGTCGGCGACCGAGGCCGGCGACATCGAACCCGGTGAGCCCGATGGCGCCGAACCCGACGACGAACCCGGCGACGTGGGATCGGATCGCGAGAACGAGAGCGCCATCGCGAGAAGCGTAGGCAGTCAGGAGCCGCCGTTGGTGGCATTCGCACCACCACCGGCTGCGGTGGCGACCACGGGTGCGCCACCCAACGACTCGAGCACCTCGAGCGCCTCCTCGAGCGTCGCCACCGGGATGATCTCGAGCTCGTCCCCGCCGGCTCGTCGGGCGGCCTCGATGTCGTCGTCGCTCTGGGCCGACGGGACCATGAAGATCTCCACGCCGGTCTGGGCGACGGCCGACGCCTTCTGACGGAGCCCGCCGATCGCGCCCACCGACCCGTCGAGGCCGATCGTCCCGGTGACGGCCACGTCGCGACCGCCCGTCAGCTCGCCGGGGCTCAGCTGGTCGATCAGGGCCAGCGTGAACGCGAGGCCGGCCGACGGGCCACCGATCCGGCCCGTGTCGATCGAGATCTCGAAGGGCAGCACGACGCGCCGGGTGTCGAACGGGACGAACCCGACGATCGTGCGGTCCGGCTCGGTCGGCGACGCCGTCAGCTCGACCGTCACCGTCATCTCGCCCTGGCCGGCTCGTTCCAACCGTAGCTCGACGAGATCGCCGGGTTGCTTGGCGCTCACCACCGCGCTCAGGTCCTCGACCCCCTCGAGCGGGACACCGTCGGCCTCGAGCAGGCGATCACCCGGCTCGAGCACCGCCGCCGACGGGCTCTCCCGGAGGCACTCCTCGCCGTCGTCACCGGGTTCGAGACAGACGAGTTGTTGCACCAGGACGTCACCGGGCACGATCTCGACGTCGAAGCCGAGCGCCTCGAGCGCGACGAACTGGGCGACCTGCTCCGAGGAGCGCATCGACTCGAGCGCGAAGACGCGCCGCTGCTCGGGGGTCTGCACTCCGAACTTCTGCTCCTCGGTGAGGAACTCGATCGCCGGCTCGTCGCGCCCCACCCACCACGACAGGATCGACTGGCGCGGCTCGGTGACCGTCACGAAGTAGAACGACGCGTCGGGCGGGAACTGCTCCACCAACTCGTCCAGCTGTCCGAACCGGACGCGCTCGTCGACCGGTTGCGCGGTCGACGGGGTGCGGGCGTACGGGGCAGGTTGGACCTCGCCGATCCGGGGGTTCTCCTGCTCGGCGACGAGCCCGGCCGGCAACGCGGCGGCGAACGCCACCGTCACGAGCGCGGTGAGGCCGAGCGTCGCGAGCGGGACCGACCACCAGCGGTGCGCCGACGACGGGAGAACGGCGCCCGGTCCAGCGGCCGACCCGCGAGGGGGCGCGGGCGGCCCGGGGGGCGCACCCGGTGGAGGCGGGGGCGCCGATATCGTCTCGTGGTGCGTGTCGCTCACTCTTGCGCTCTCGGTGGAGGTGTTGACGATCGGCGCGGCGTGGATCGCCGCGCTGGCGATCGTCGCGCTCGTGCTGACCGGGTGGCGTCAGCCTGCCAGAGCGCAACCGCGAATGCGCCGCGGCGACGCGTCCGGGGCGATCGAGGTCGTCCACCGACCGGGTGAACCGTACCGGCCGGCGGGTCCCGTCCGCCGGCTGCTGGCACTGCTCGCCGGGACCGGCATCGCGCTGCTCCTCGGGGCGTTGATCGCCATCGTGCTGGCGTTCGCCATCGCCGTCACGGTGATCCGTCTGACCGGATTGCTCGCCAGCTGAGACGCGACGACATGGACGACATGGACGACATGGACGTCATGGACGACGCGAACGACGACGCGAGCGACGGGCCGGGCACCGGACGCGCGGCAGCCGTGGTGCTCGCCGGGCACACGGGTGACCTCGCGGCGGCGACCGCCGCCGTCACGAGTGACGACCCCGATGTGCGGGTCGCCGCGCTGGGGGCCCTCGAGCGCCTCGGCGCCCTCGGTGTCGACCGTCTCGCGTCCGCGCTCGACGATCCCACGTCGAGTGTCCGCCGACGCGCGGCCGAGCTCGCGGCCCACCACCGCGACGTCGACCTGACCGGTGCGCTCGACGATCCCGACCCCGGCGTGGTCGAGATGGCGGCGTGGGCCTGTGGGGAGCACGAGACCGTCAGCGACGCCGTGCTCGACCGGCTCGGCGCGCTGGCCACGAGCTCCGACGAGGTGCTCGTGCGCGAGTCGGCCGCGGCGGCCCTCGGGGCGATCGGCGACGAGCGCGGCCTCCCGGCGATCCTGACGGCCTGCGCCGACAAGCCGACCGTGCGGCGGCGCGCCGTGCTGGCGCTGGCGCCGTTCCTCGACGACGAGCGCGTGCGCGCCGCACTGGCGGCCGCGGTCGACGATCGCGACTGGCAGGTCCGTCAGGCCGCGGAGGACCTCGTCCGGGCCGAGCGGGGAACGACGTGGGACGACACCGGGACGACGCGGGGATGACCGGCGACGCCAGCGCGACGACCCCGATCGGTCTCGTCGACGTGCGGGCGACCCGCGAACGGATCGCCTCGTTCGTCGGCCGCACGCCGGTCGTGCGGACGTGGTCGGGAGTTGCGCTCAAGGCGGAGTCGCTCCACGCTGCCGGGTCGTTCAAGATCCGGGGCGCCAGCAACTCGATGGCCGCACTCGAGACCGGGACGGCGGGCGTGGTCGCCCACTCCAGCGGGAACCACGCCATCGCCGTCGCCGAGGCCGGTCGCCGGCTCGGCGTGCGAACGGTGATCGTGATGCCCCACGACGCCCCGGCGGCGAAGCTCGACCGGACCCGGGCACTCGGCGCCGAGGTGCACCTGGTCGGCAACGCCAGCGCCGAGCGGGTCCGCGTCGCCGGCGAGCTCGCCGCGGCGCACGGCCTGGTCATGATCGAGCCCTACGACAGCGCGCACGTGGTGTCGGCCACCGGCACGATCAGCCTGGAGCTGATGGAGGACGAACCCGCCGTGCGCGAGATCCACGTCGCGATCTCCGGCGGCGGGCTGGCGGCCGGCGTCGCTGCGGCCGCGCACCTGCTGGCGCGCGAGCGCGGCCACGACGTGCGGGTCGTCGGGGTCGAGCCGGAGGTCGCCGCCGACGCCCTCGCCAGCCGACGAGCCGGGCACGTCGTGACGCTGCCCGCCGAGCAGATGGCGCGCACGATCGCCGACGGGCTCCGCGTGCAGCACGTCGGAAGCATCACGTGGCCGTACGTCGAGCGCTACGTCGACGACATCGTCACCGTCACCGAGGACGAGATCCGCGACGCGATGCGCCTGGCCGCCCGGGAGTGCCGGCTGGTCGTCGAGCCGAGCGGCGCCGTGCCGATCGCCGCAGCCGTGGCGGGGCGTGGTTCGCAGGTCCCGCCGGAGCAACGGGCCGCGATCGTCGGCGGCGGTAACGTCGACCCCGCTCTCCTCGCGGAGATACTGGGCTCGGGCGGGAACGGCTGACCCACGATCTGCGCCAGCGACGACGCCCGGCCGAGGCTGTTGCGTCAGGTCCTCGGCGTGGTCGAACTGGCCGCCGCCGGACACCGGGCCTCAGCCGTCGGTGGCGTCCGGGCCGTCCAGTCGGTAGCGGTAGACGTTCGTCTCGTAGTGGGCGAAGCCGAGCCGTTGGTAGAGCCGGTTGGCGGCGTCGCGCGACGGCCGGCTGGTCAGGCTGACGTGCTTGGCACCGCGGGCCCGCGCCTCCGCGATCGCCGCTCGGTTGAGCGCTTCGCCGACCCCTCTGCCTCGGCCCGACTCGTCCACCACGACGTCCTCGATCCAGGCCTTCAGCGCGGTGGGGATGCGGTAGAACGCGAGGGTCAACGTGCCGACGACGGCGTCGTCGTGGTCGGCGTCGTGGGCGACGAACAGCACCGAGTGCGGGTTGTCCACGATCGCTGCCAGATCGTCGCCGTCGGGGGGCGGTGAACTGGACGAGAGCTGCGGTACGAGCCGGGCGAACGCCTCGACGAGGGCCGGGGTGATCTCGGTGGCGGCACGGATCTCGATCGTCACGAGTCGTGACGCTACCGGCCGGCTGCGTAGCGTCGCCGGCCATGGCCGGACCCGAGGACGTCACGACGCTCGCCCCGATCGCTCGCCGCCTCGGGTCGGTGCTCGAACCCGTGATCGGCCAGGTCTACTTCTCACCCGAGTGCCACGCCGCGTACGCCGCGCTCGGTTTCGACCCGAGCCCGGGTGAGGCCGGCGGGGTGGCGCTCCCCGACGGCCCGGCGTACTTCACGAGCCGCGGCAGCGTGATGGGTCAGGTGCCGGGCGAAGTCGTGGCGGCGGCGTTCGCCGTGTTCAACCCCGACGCCGTCGTCCCGGCCGTGCGACTCGGCTGGTCTCGCACCGACGCCGCGACGATCTGCGCGGCACGCACCGACGGCGCCGTCGGCCAACTGGTCCGGCTGCTCGGCGAGCGTCCCGAGGGCGTCGAGCGCGCCGTCGACCTGCTCGCGCGCGCGGCGGAGCCCCTGGGTCCGGAGGGGCGACCGCTGTTCGCCGGGCTCCGGTCGCTCGGGGTGCCCGACGAGCCGCTCGCCGCGATGTGGCGCCTCGGCGACCTGCTCCGCGAGTACCGGGGCGACTCGCACACGACGGCCTGGGTGTCCGCCGGGTTCGACGCCACCGAGATCGGGCTGCTCACCGAGCTGTACTGGGGGATGCCCGCGCGCAGCTACTCGCGGACCCGGGCCTGGACCGGCGAACAGTTCGACGCGGCGACCGACCGACTCCGGTCGCGCGGACTGGTCGAGACCGCGGCGGACGACGCGCCCGGTGGCGTCGCGCTCACCGACGACGGGCGCGCCGCCCGGGAGGCGGTCGAGCTGAGGACCGATGCGCAGATGCGTCCCGCACTCGCCGCGCTCGGCGACGACCTCGACGAACTGTGTGCGATCATGACGCCGTGGGGCGCCACCGTGCGCGCCGGCGGGGGCTACCTCGCCAGCGGTCCGCACGACCTCGCACCCGACCGACCAGCGACCTGACCCGCGATCACATCAGGCGCCGGGTACCCGACGCGACACCAGCACCGACACCAGCACCGACAACCGACGCGACACCAGAACCGACGGAGACCGACATGATCCTCACGACGCTCGAGGGCGTGACCACCCAGCAGTTCGCCGACGGCACGGGCTGGGATCCGAAGCCCGAGGGGCTGTGCCGCGGCGAGGTGTGCGTCCCGGCGCCCGGCGCCCGGCGCGACGACGGCACCGTCGACGTGGCCGCTGCCGCGGAGCGACTCGGCATGCCGCTGGTGCACGACGTGGACCACGGCGTGTGGGCGCTCGGCCCCGGCACGACCACCGGCAAGGTGCTGAGCACGGCGACCGCACCCGACCCGGAGCTGATCGACCGTGACGGCAACCCGTTCCGGCTCTCGTCGCTGCACGGCCGCAAGGTGCTGCTGGTCGCCTGGGCGAGCTATTGAGGCTGCCGCACCAGCCTGCCCGGGTGGCAGGCGCTCCACTCAGAGCTGGCACCGCTCGGGCTCACCGTCGTCACCGTGGCGCTCGACATGTACCCCGAGCACACGCATCGCTGGATCGACGCCGCGGCGCCCGACGACCCGGCCGACGCTCACCCGAGCCTGATCGACACCCGCCACGTGACCGGCGAGCTGTTCGGCTTCGTCAACATCCCGATGGCGGTGTGGATCGACGAGACCGGCACGATCGTGCGGAATGCCGAGAGCGCGTCGATCGAGCGCAGCCCGCTGCGCGACGCGGAGATCCCCGACGGCATCCCCGAGCGGATGCGCGCGTTGCTGACCGAGGTCAAGGCGATCCCCGACCACGCCGACGCCTACCGAGCGGCCATCCTCGACTGGGCCCGCAACGGGGCGGCGTCGCCGTACGCCCTCACGCCCGACGAGGTGATCGCCCGGTCGCTGCCGCGCGACGCCGACGTCGCCCGGGCGACCGCCTGCTTCGAACTCGGCCAGCACCTGCGCACCACCCTCGCAGGTCCCGACGGTGAGGAGGCGGCGATCGGCTGGTGGAAGGAGGCGCACCGCCTCGACCCCACGAACTGGACCTACAAGCGCCAGGCCTGGACGCTCGCGACCACACCCGCCGATGCGGCCGAGAACGACCTGCTCCAGGAGGCCGGCGACGTCTACGGGACGAGCTGGATCGACGACGTGCTCGCCGCCGGCGGCGGCGCGCGCTACGTGGTCGAACCCCGGCTCTGAGCCCGCTCACCGGGCGACGGCGAACGCCGGCGTGCTCGGCCGGGACGCCGCGGCGGATCGGGAGCGCCGCCTGCGCCGGTAGCATCGGACGCCGATGGAGCACGTGCGCTGGCTCGCCGAGCCCGAGCTCACCAACCCGATCGTCGTGGCCGGGTTCACGGGCTGGAACGACGCGGGTGACGCCGCCTCGACGGCGATCCGCACCCTGATCCAGTCCGGCGGGATCGACGGCACCGGCGCTCGTGCCCTGGCCGAGATCGACCCGGAGCCGTTCACCGACTTCGCGACGGTGCGTCCGCAGGTTCGACTCGACGAGCACCACCGCCGCCACATCGTCTGGCCGACCGTCGGGATCTGGGGCCTGTCCACGCCCGGCGCCGACGTCGTGTTGGTCCTCGGCCCGGAGCCGGCCCTGCGGTGGCGGGCGTTCTCCGAGCTCGTGGTCGGACTCGCCCAGCACCTCGGCTCGCCGCTCGTGCTGACGCTCGGCGCCCTGTTGGCGGACGTGCCCCACACCCGCCCGGTCCAACTCATCGGGACCGCCACGGACCACGACCTCGTCGAGCGGTTCGACCTCGAGCGGTCCCGTTACGAGGGCCCCACCGGCATCGTCGGTGTGCTCCAGCACGCGCTGACCGAGGCCGGCGTGCCGTCGGCATCGCTGTGGGCCGCGGTGCCGGGCTACGCCTCGCAGATCCCGTCACCGAAGGCCGCCGTCGCCCTCGTCGACCGCGCCTGCGCCATGGTGGGCATGCCCGCCCCGGTCGCCGGACTGGCGCGCCAGGCCGACGAGTACGAGGCGCGGGTCTCCTCCCTGGTGGCCGACGACGACGACCTGGAACTGTACGTCTCGCGCCTGGAGTCGATGCTCGACGAGATGGCGGTCGACGACGAGCTCGACGAGATGGCGAACGGCACGGTGCCCGAGGGCGAGGGCGAGGGCCAGGGCCAGGACGAGGGCCAGGGCCAGGGCGATCTGGGATCGGCCGACCCGGATCACCTCGTCGAAGAGGTGGAGCGCTTCTTGCGCGACCGCGACACCGACGACTGACCCGCCGTCGGGCCGTCGTGTCCCGCGCGGTTCA
>SKSP01000204.1 GCA_007122945.1 Ilumatobacteraceae bacterium
CGTCCGGGACGTCGACGCCGGTCAGCGCGCCGGAGAGATCCTCGCGTCCCGGCGGGACACCCTCGAGCTCGCCACGACCGAGGGTGTGATCGTGCTCGGAGACCTTCGCGACCCCGACGGACGTCCCCTCGATGTCGTCGGGCTCGCTCGGCGGCACGGGCTGTGGACGGGCGAGCTCCTCCCCACTCCACCAGCAGACCTCGTGGCCTCGCTCGACGAAACCGACGCCACACTCGCGCGCCACGAGGAATGGTGGTGCTCGATGCTGAGGGGGAGCGACGACGAACGCCGCACCGGCGTGCTCGGGCCGACGAGCGACGACTGGTCGACGCTGTGGATCACGGCGAACCGTGTCGATCGGGGAGCCCTGCTGACTGTTGCAGCGACGTGGTTGGCCGCAACCGGCGAACTCGACGAAGCGCTCGTCGCTGTGTCGGACCCGACGTCCCGACGGACGATGTCCCGACTGGCTCCACTCGTGCGCGAACCCGTCGTGCGTCTCGCACCAGGCTCGGGCGAGTCGGTGCGCCAGGCGTCCGAACGCCTCGGAGGGCTCGTAGACCAGGCCCTCGCGCATGGTCCGTTCCTCCGCGATCTGGTCGGGCGATGCCCCGATCTTCGCCGGACACCACCCGCACCGCCCGAGCTGGGCGTCGATCTCGATGTCGGCGACGACGACCCGCTACCTCGGACCGGTGCCATCCGGCTCCGCCTCCACATCGACGGACGGGTCGAGTTCGCACACCGTCTCCACCGCGATACGGCACGACGCGTCGCAGCTCACATCGAACGACTCCTCGACGCCGCACGTCCCGACGAGCTGGTCGATCGGCTCCCCACGCTCGGCCCCCTCGACAGCGCCGTGCTGGACGCGCTGAACCGCACATCGCGCCCCCAACAGGAGTCTCCCACCATCGACGAGCTGATCCGCCGACGTGTCGCGATCGCTCCCGGAGCGCCTGCGCTCACCGACGGAGAGACCTCCACCGCCTTCGGTGCGCTCGGCCGGCACGTCGACCGGATGGCGCAACGCTTGGAGGACGCGGGCGTCCGCGTGGGCGACACCGTCGGCGTCGCAGTTCCCCGGAGCATCGAGATGGCGGTCGCCGTGCTGGCGGTGCTCGACCGGGGCGCCCACTACCTCCCGCTCGACCCCACCTACCCGGTCGCTCGCAGCCAGTTCATGCTCGACGACTCGGGCGCTCGCTTCGTGATCGCACCGACGGGCCTCGCCGGGCGGTTCCGCAGCGTGACGGTCATCGATCCGGATCTGGCCGATGCCGGCTCGCCCCCGCAGCCCTCCCCGCGGTCGCACGCCGCCGACGACCTCGCGTACGTGATCTACACCTCGGGTTCGACCGGCATTCCCAAGGGCGTCGAGCTGGAGCACCGCCAGGTGACCAACTTCTTCGCCGCGATGGACGACGTCGTGGACCACGACCCACCGGGCGTCTGGCTCGCCGTCACCAGCCTGTCCTTCGACATCTCCGTGCTCGAGTTGCTGTGGACGTTGACGCGCGGCTTCCACGTCGTGATCGCCCCAGACCCCGAACGGTCCGACGTGGGCCGGCGGACGTCGATGAGCCTCTTCTACTTCGCGGCCGGCGAATCCGAAGCGGGGGATGGCTACCGCTTGCTGCTCGAGAGCGCGAGATGGGCGGACCGAAACGGGTTCGAGGCGGTGTGGACGCCCGAGCGGCACTTCCACGAGTTCGGTGCGCCGTACCCCAACCCCAGCGTGCTCGGAGCGGCGCTCGCAAGCATCACGGATCGCGTGGCCATCCGAGCAGGGAGCGTCGTACTCCCCCTCCACTCCCCCATCCGGGTCGCCGAGGAGTGGGCGGTGGTCGACAACCTCTCAGGTGGCAGGGTCGGGATCTCGTTCGCCTCGGGCTGGCAACCCGACGACTTCGTCCTCAACCCGGAGGGTTTCGGCGACGCACGCGAGGGACTCACCGGTGCCATCGACGTCGTCCGCCGCCTCTGGCGCGGTGAGGCGGTGACGTTCCCGGGCCACGATGGGTCGCCTCAGAGTGTCCGGACCTCCCCACGGCCGGTCCAGGCGGAGCTGCCGGGATGGTTGACGTCCGCCGGGACGCCGTCGACGTTCGAGCGAGCCGCGCACGAGGGGCTCGGCGTGCTCACGCACCTCCTCGGGCAGAACCACGAGCAGCTCGCCGAGAACGTCCAGCGGTACCGCCGGGCGTGGCGGGCGGCCGGGCATCCGGGCGACGGTCACGTGACACTGATGCTCCACACATTCCTCGACCACGACGCGGGCGAGGCCCGCCGCCTCGCGCGGGCACCGCTGCGCACCTACCTCGCCTCGGCGATCGGGTTGATCGGCGATCTCGCGAGTGCCTTCCCGGTGTACGCCGGGTCGGGCGCGGACGCGGACACCATCTTCGCTTCGCTCGACGACGACGAGATGGACCAGCTCCTCGATGCTGCCGCCGACCGGTACCTGGGAACGAGTGGCCTGTTCGGGACGGTCGAGGACGCCGTCGCCCAGATCCGTCGGCTGTCGGACCTGGGCGTGGACGAGGTGGCCTGCCTGATCGACTTCGGGATCGACACCGGTTCGGTCCTCGGCTCCCTCGACCTGCTCGGCGAGGTCCGGCAGCGGGTGATCGAGCCCGAGGGATCGGCCTCGCGTATCGAGGGAGTCGCCGAGATGATCGAGCGTCACGGCGTCACGCACCTCCAGTGCACGCCGTCGTTCGCCGCGATGCTGACGGCCGACGAGCGGGACCGCGAGGCGCTCGCACGGCTCCGCCACCTCCTCGTCGGCGGGGAGGCGCTCCCCCCCTCGCTCGCGAGCGAGCTGCGCGCGGCCCTCGCCGGGCGGCTCACGAACATGTACGGGCCGACCGAGACCACGATCTGGTCGCTCACCCATGACGTCGACGAGGTCGACGGTGGTCCGGTGCCGATCGGGCGTCCGGTCGCCAACACGACCGTGGCGGTGCTCGACCGGTCGGGGCGCGAGCGGCCGGTCGGCGTGTTCGGCGAGCTCCACATCGGTGGGAAGGGCGTCGCCCGCGGCTACCGGGACCGACACGAGCTCACCGCCGAGCGCTTCGTCGACCATCCCGAGCACGGACGGATCTACGCGACGGGCGATCGTGCGAGGATCCACCCGGAGGGCTACGTCGAGTTCGGCGGCCGCGACGACGGTCAGGTGAAAATCCGGGGCCATCGCGTCGAGTTGGGCGAGGTCGAAGCCGTCCTCGACACCCACCCTGACGTCGCGCGCACGGTCGCGATCACCACCGACGACGACCATCCCGATCTCATCGCGTTCGTCGTGCCTCGTCCCGGACGCACACCCGGCACCGCGGAACTGCTCGCTCACGCCGGCCGCACTCTCCCGGGAGCGATGACACCGTCGCGGATCGTCGTCACCACGGAGCTGCCCCTGACCCCCAACGGCAA
>SKSP01000133.1 GCA_007122945.1 Ilumatobacteraceae bacterium
ATCCGCCCGCCCACCCGCCGATCCGCCCCCCAGTGACTCTGTGTCGCTGGTTGCCGGGTGGGGCGGCTGCTGGCGACTCTGTGTCGCTGGGGTGCTGGTGAACTCGGCGGTTGATCTGCGCCTGTGTGACTTTGTGTCGCTGGTTGCCGGGTGGGGCGGCTGCTGGCGACTCTGTGTCGCTGGGGTGCTGGTGAGGATGGGGGCCGGGTCGGTGGCCGGGTCGGTGTGGCCGGGCTGGTGTCCGGGCGGTGTCCGGTCCGGTGCTGGGGGTGGCAGGCTGGGGGGATGAGCGATGAGACCGCGACCGATCGCACGACCGACCGTCCGTCCGCCGAGGAGCTCCGCGCCCGGTTGACACCGTTGCAGTACGAGGTCACCCAGCGCGCCGGCACCGAGCGGGCGTTCTCCGGCGAGTACTGGGACACCAAGGACCCCGGCACCTATCGCTGCGTGGTGTGTGACGAGCCACTGTTCAGCTCCGACACCAAGTACGACTCGGGCAGTGGCTGGCCGAGCTTCTGGGAGGCGCTCGACCCGGCCAAGGTGACCCTCCACGAGGACCGGTCGTACGGGATGGTCCGGACCGAGGCGTGCTGTGCCCGCTGTGGCGCCCACCTCGGCCACGTGTTCCCCGACGGACCGCAACCGACCGGCGAGCGGTACTGCATGAACTCGGCCTCGCTGCGCCTCGACCCGGCCGACTGATCGCCCCGGCCGGGCGTCGCCACCGGCCTCAGCGGTACTCGGGGTTCGGGAAGTCGAACCGGCAGCCGGCCTCCCAGGCGGCGCGCTGGTTGCCGTGGGCGGGCATGCCGCCCTGGTCCTTCAACATCCGGGCGGTGTGCAGCAGGTTCCACGTCATGAACGTCGTGTTCCGGTTGGTGAAGTCGTTCGTCGGTCCGCCCGAGCCGTCGTCGAGGTACGACGGGCCGGGCCCGACCGCACCGATCCACCCGGCGTCGGCCTGCGGCGGGATCACGTACCCGAGGTGTTGCAGCGAGTACAGCACGGCCATCGCGCAGTGCTTCACACCGTCCTCGTTGCCGGTCACGAGACAGCCGCCGACCTTGCCGTAGTAGGCGTACTGGCCGGCGTCGTTCAACTCGGCCGAGTTGCCGTACAGCCGCTCGATCACCCGGGCGCACACCGACGAGATCTGCCCCAGCCAGATCGGCGTCATCAGCACCAGGATGTCCGCGGCCTGCACCCGCTCGTAGAGCGCCGGCCACTCGTCGCGGGCGGCGCCGTGTTCGACCATGTCGGGATACACGCCGGGAGCGATGTCGTGGTCGACGGCGCGGACGGTGTCGACCGTGACGCCGTTGGCCTCCATGATCTCGATCGAGATCCGCGCCAGCCCCTCGGTGTGCGAGGTGGCGGGTGACGGTTTGAGGGTGCCGTTGACGAACAGCGCCCGGAGGTCGGAGAAGTCCCATTCGCTCTCGGAGCACAGCTGCTGTTGGTACTCGTTCACGTGGATCCTCCGGTTTCGATGGTGGTGGTCGTGCGAGTGGTGGTCCTGCGCCGCACCACGACGACGACCGCGGCGGCGGCGACCGCCAGCGCGAGCACGGTGAGCACGAAGCGGGCAGGGTCGCCGGGGACGATCGCGTTGACGAGCCAGGTCTGGATGCGCGAGGCCCGCTCGACGATCGGGTCGCCCAGCTGCCCGCGGAGGACGCGGATCTCGTACCACCCGAACCAGGCGACGTAGGCGCCGGCCACGACGAGCAGGCCGCCGGCGATCCGGTTCATCTTCGGTACGAGGTTGCGGAACCGCTGGACGAGGGCGCTGCGGGCGAGCGCCACCGACACGGTGAGCAGGGCGATGACCACGCCCATCCCGATCGCGTAGGTGACGAAGATGCCGAGCCCGGAGATCCAGTTCTCGGTGCGGAACGTGGTCGTGGTGATCGCGAGGAACGGGCCGATCGTGCACGACAGCGACGCGATCGCGTACGACACGCCGAACACGAACATCGACGGCAGTGTGCCATCGCTCCCACCTCGCTCCAGCTTCGGGATCCTGAGGACCAGCTGCTTGCCGGCGAGCAACGCGATCCCGAGGCCGACCAGGCCGACGCCGATCACGATCGTGACCCACGGGAGATGCTGCTCGAGGCGGAGCGCGAACGGTGTGACGACCAGGCCGAACAGCCCGAACACGAGGACGAACCCGGCCGTGAGGGTGAGCGACACGACGAGCGCCCGACGGACGGCGTCGACGCGGTCACCACGCTGGTCGAGGCCGACGAACGCCGACAGGTACGCGGGCAGCATCGCGAATCCGCAGGGGTTCACGGTCGCCGCCATCCCGGCGGCGAGCGCGAGCGCGTACGGCCCGCTCATGCCGCGAGCAGGCGCTCGATCCGATCGTCGAGGCCGCGGGCACCGAGGCTGCCGACCACCACCTCCATCTCGCCGTGGGCGTCGATGAACGCGTACGCGGGCTGACCGAACACGCCGAACTCGGACCACAGCGTGCCGTCCGGGTCGATCACGTGGGTGACCTCACCCGTGCCGGTGTCCGCGACGAACTGTTCCATCGGCCCCACGGCGTCACGTCCCGGGACCCCGACGAAGCGCACGTCGTCGCCGTGGGTCGCGACCGCCTCGACGACGTGCGGCCCCTCGGCGCGGCAGCTCACACACCATGGCGCCCAGAACCACAGCACGGTCGGTTCGCCGAGGAGCACGTCGGCGTCGAACGTGCCGCCGTCGAGCGTCTGGAACCCGGCCAGGGCGGCCGTCGGTGATTCGACGGCCCCGGTGCTCGGGGATGCGGTCGGCTCGTCGTCAGCGGCGACGGGCGCCGTCACGGTCGGCGCGGTCACCGGCGCCCCGGTGGTGTCGTCACCTCCGGCGCAGGCGACGAGCACGAGAGCGGCGGTGGTGACGAGCACGGCCGGGCGGGCGCGTCGACGACGAGATGGCAGGGAGGTCGGCATCGGCTCCGGGAACCCGCCCCATCGGCGTCCCATTCCCGTTCCCGCCCCGCCGCGCCACTCCGCCGCGCCACTCCGCCCCGCCTCGCCGCACGTTCTCGGCTGCAGGGATTCACGTGCTCGCGAAGATCCGCAGCCGAGAACGCGGAGGCGGGTGGTGGGGGCGGGACCGGGAGCAGTCGGGCGAGCTGCCCGCCGTCGGGAAGAGGGGACGGGGTCACCGGGTTCCCGAAGCGTGCACACGTTGACGACGGTGGCCATGTCGCACCGGGGCGCGCGAGCGTCGATGGTGGGGGCGTGACCACCCGTGCGCGACCTCCTGCTCCCGCGCACCGACGGGGGCGTGCTGGCCCAGGTGCTGGTCGTGGTCGTGCTGACCGCGTTCGGCACCGTCGCGGCCCGCCGCGAACGGGCCGTCGTGCTGCTCGTGGTCGGGCTCGGCACCGTGATCCTGGGGCTGATGGGTGTCCGCGCCCTGCACTGATCGAG
>SKSP01000174.1 GCA_007122945.1 Ilumatobacteraceae bacterium
CAGTCGAGCGCCTGCAGGTCGTCCAGGCACCGACGCAGGGAACGCTCGAGGTCGTTCACGAGAACCGATCGAGCGGCAGCGGTCGACCGGGGCAGTCGCCGTGGGGCGCGCCCGGGCGGTCGAGCCACCACGCCCGGACGTGCGCGGCGACCTCGGCGTCGTCGGCGTCGGGATGCTCGCGACGGAACTTGGCCTCGACCATGCGGGCTCCCATCTCGGCGAGCTCGAACGCGATCGCCATGCCGGACCTCGACCCGTCGTCCACATCACGAGCCTATTCGTGTGGCCGACGACGCCGGTCGACACGTCGTCCCCTTATCCCGCGGTCCACTCCCGAACCCCGCCGCGCGCCGGAACCGGCGCTTTCGGGGCGTGGCTAAAGTCTTCGGCCGTGGTCTCGTTGGTCTCGCTCGTCGTGACCGACATCGTCGGTTCGACGGGCCTGTGGGCCGAGCACGAGGCGGCGATGCGCGACGACCTCGAGCAGCACGATCGCATCGCGACCGCGACGATCATCGGGGCCGGCGGCACCGTGTTCAAGCACACCGGCGACGGGATGATGGCGGCGTTCGACGATCCGCTCGCCGCCGTCACCGCGGCCGCCGAGGTGCAGCGCGCGATCGGCTCGACATCGTGGGCGAACCCGAACGGCATCCGCCTGCGCGTCGCCGTGCACACCGGGAGCGTCCACGCGCGCGACGGCGATCTCTACGGCACGGCGGTCAACCGGGCCGCCCGGTTGGTCGCGACCTGCCCGCCGGGCGCGGTCGTCACCTCGGCCTCCGTCGCGTCGCTCCTCGCCGACCGGACGCTCGACGAGCTGTCCCTCCACCAGGTCGGCACCCCACACCTGCGCGGCTTCGCCCGACCCGAGCCGGTGTACGCGGTCGTGTGCGAGCACCTGTCCGCCGTGGCGGAGCTCGACCCCGACCCGACGGTCGACCCGCAGGCCCAGCAACTCCCGCGCATCGACGACGAGATCGTCGGGCGCTCGGCCGACCTCACCGCGCTGTGGGAGGCGGTGCACACCGACACGCTCGTCACGCTCGTGGGCGTCGGCGGGATCGGGAAGACCCGACTGGCCCTCGAGGTGGCGGCCGGGATGGAGGGTCAGCACCCCGACGGCGTGTGGTGGTGCGACCTGTCGACCGCCACGAGCGTCGGTGCCGTCGCGCCGGTGGTGCTCGACGCGCTCGGCGCCCGTCAGCTCGCCGGGCGCACCGCGACCGACAGCGTGGTCGCCCACCTCGACGGGCGGCAGGCCCTCGTCGTGCTCGACAACTGCGAGCACATGATCGATCCGGTCCGCGAGCTCGTGACCGCAGTGCACGCTGCGTGCCCAGACGTCCGGCTCCTCGCGACCAGCCGCGAGGCGCTCGGCCTCGCGTGGGAGAGACAGGTCGGCGTCGGTTCGCTCGACAGCGACGACGCCGTCCGCCTGTTCCACGAGCGCGCGCGCCGGGTCCGCCCCGACCTCGGGCCGGCCACCACCACCACCAGCGACGACGACACGGCGATCCGGGCGATCTGCGAGCAGCTCGACGGGATCCCGCTGGCGATCGAGCTCGCCGCCGCACGGTGCCGGTCGCTCACGCCCGCCGAGATCGCCGACCGCCTCCACGACCGCTACCGGCTGCTCCGCGGTGGCCGTGCCACCAGCGAGCGACACCGCACGCTGCAGGCCGCCGTCGCCTGGTCGTACTCGATGCTCGACGACGACGAGCGCGACGTGTTCGACGCGATGGCGGTGTTCGCCGGCGGATCGCTCCTCGACGGGATCGCGGCGGTGACCGACCTCGACGAGACGGGCCACGACGAGTACGACGTGCTCGATGCGCTCGACCGCCTGATCGCCCGCTCGCTCGTCGTCCCGACGCCGACCGCGCTGGGCACGAGGTACCGCCAGCTGGAGACCCTCCGGCAGTTCGCCGAGGACCGGCTGATCGAACGGGCGACGATCGACGCGCATCGCGATCGTCACCTCCACTGGGTGCTCGACCTCACCCGTCGGTGGCGGGCCGGGCAGGGCACGTCCGCCGGGGGCGCCAACTTCGATCGCTACGTCGCCGAGGTCGACAACCTCCGACTCGCGGTCGCCCACGCCTCGGCGTCCGGCTCGCCCGACGCCGCGTTCGAGATGCTGGCCGGGGCGCACACCGGGCTCGTCGTGCGACCCACGTTCGAGGCCCTCGAGTGGATCGACCCGATCGCTGCGACGACCGACTGGAGCCCGGCCAGAGCCGTGGCCGCCGTCGTGTTCGGTTCGCTCCGGTTCCTCCAGGGCGAGGGCGGGGCCCTCGACGGGGCGGTCGACTCGGTCCCTGCCGAGCACCACGACGATCCCGTCATCGTCTACTACCGGGCGCTGGCCCGCGCGGCGAGCGGTGACGCCGACGGCACCGAGGAGGTGCTCGACGCGCACGAGCCACGCGACGCCAGCGACCGGAACCGCACCGGGAGCCTGCGGGTGTTCGCGCACGCCGTCCGCACGTTCGACGATCCGCCGAGCGGCTCGGGGGACCGACCCCGCATCGACGACGCCGTGCACGACGCCAACGCCGAGATCGTCGCGTCGGTCCGCGCGAGCGGTGACGAGATCGAGCTGGCGTTCGCGTTGACGATGCAGGGGTTCGCGCTCGCACACGGCGGTCGGCCGGAGTCGGCGATCGAAGCTGCGCTCGAGGCCGATCGGCTCGCCCGGATGCACGGCGCGGGAAGCTACGTCGACCTCGCCAACAACGTCCTCGCGCTCGCGTTCGGGCGGAGCACCGACCTCGACGACACGCGGCGGCTGGCCGCAGCGTCGGAGATCCGCGAGCGTCTGGTCGACGCGACGGAGCGCCGGAGTCACTACATCGCGCTCGCCAGCCTCGCCGGCACCGTCCTGCTCTTCGCCGATCGAGATCCCGTCACCGCACACCTGCTCGACCAGGTGCGGCTCCGGTCGCAGCCCGGGTTCCCGGTCCTGCCCGACCTCGTCGAGACGCTCGGCGCCGACACCGCCGCGTCGGTCCGCGAGCGCGCCGGCGCGATGTCCGTCGACGATGCGATCCGCCTGGCGATCGACACCCTCGACCACCTCATCGGCGCATAGCCGACTGGCGGCGTGCCGTCGGGACTCTCCTCAGCTCGGTGCGGTGTCGGTCGCGACCGCGGCGACGATCGTCGGGAGCTCGCGCAGCGTCGTCAGGTGGCCGTGGCCCGGCAAGATCCGGAACTCCGCGCCATGCAGCCGCTCCGCCGCGAGGCGACGAGGTCGCGGCCGCAGGCATACCCGCGGTCGACGATCAGCTCGACCGCTCGCATCGCTGACTCCCTATCGGTGTCGTTCGCGATCGTCGACAGTGCGGCAAGATCGTCGGCGTCCGCCGGACGGGACAGTCACCGTGGGGCGCGCCCGGGCGATCAAGCCACCAGGCCCGGACGTGCGC
>SKSP01000046.1 GCA_007122945.1 Ilumatobacteraceae bacterium
CCGTCGGTCCGGCACCGGTGCACACGCAGTTCGACCTGCCCGCCGGCGCGGGTCGGGTCTACGGCGGCGCGATCGGGATCGATCACGTGATCGTGAACGGCGAGCGGTGCGTCGAGGGCGAGACCTTCCTCGACGCCCGCCCCGGCACCGTCCTGCGGTCGGGCACCGACACCGACACCGTCACCGCCCGCTGATCACCGCCGGCCGCTGACCACTTCCGGCCGCTGACCACTTCCGGCCGCTGACCACCTCCGGGAGGTATGCCGGTGCGCCCACCCGGGGTGGCGCGTCACGACGCGGCCACGACGCGTACCTCGCCGGCGAGTGGGTCGACATCGACGGTGTCGCCGTCGGCGATCGCATCGAGCGCCTCGCGGCAGCCGATGACGGTCGGGATACCGAGTTCGCGGGCCATCACCGCGGCGTGACACAACGGTCCACCTTCACGGACCACGACCGCGCCCGCGATGGCGAACACCGCGTTGAACGTCGGGGCCGTCCACGGTGCGACGAGCACGTCGCCGGGTTCCATCGCCGCGACGAGGTCGTCCAGGCGATCGGGGTCCGACACCACACGGGCCGTGCCGCGGTGCACCCGGTCCCCGATGCCCGTCCCGCTCAGCGGAGCCCGTTCCGCTCGCGGGTCGACCTCGAGGAGTGACAGCGCGGTGATCACGATCTCCATCGTGCGGCGGATGCCCGGCGGGAAGACCGATGGATCCGGGTCGGGGTGGTCCGGCCCGAGCGCGTCGGGCGGGTCGAGCTCGGCCTCGGCGCGACGTGTCGCCGCTCGTGCGGCGAGGTCGTCGGCCGACGGGGCGAGCGCGTTCCGCAGGAGCGCGGCGAGCTCGGGCGAGTCGAGCTCGAAGACGTGCTCGAGCGCGTGCAGGCGCCCGGTGGCGTGCAGCCGGGGTGCGCTCTCGAGGAACGCCCGGCGCAAGAGACCGGCGGGCCATTCGGCGGTGAGAGGGCCGTTGTCGTCGCGCATCCCATAGGCAGCGCGGGCGCGTTCGACGAGATCGTCGAACGTCGTCCGCTCGCGCTCGGGGACCCGTTCCCGCAGCGCCGCACGGAGCCGGGTGGCCGGCGCCTCGTCGCCCGCGCGGTGCCCGTTGGCCCCGCCGCGGATCAGGGCACACAGCGCGGCCGGCAGCTCGCCGACCGTCCGGGCCTCGATGTCGTACGACGTCACGATGTGCCAACCGGCGTGCTCGAGGTGTTCGTCGAGCACGGCCGCGGCGCCGGGGACCGAGCGGACGGTGTCGAGGTCGCGCACCCCGGCCGGGTCGACCCCGGCCCGGCGCAGCTCGGCCGCGATCCGCTCGGCGACCGACGTCGCGGAGCTGGTGGCGGGGGATGCGCCGTCGAGGAGCCGGAGCAGCTCGTCGGTCGTCAGCCCCCATCGGTGCCCGTGGACGAGGAGGTCGCCGATCGGTCCGACGTCGCTGCCGTGGAGGACGTGGTGGCGTCGCCATCCCGCGACGAGGTGTTCGTCGAGCCGGTCCAGGTGGTCGGCGAGCTCGGTGTCGGTGAGCGTGTCCGGTCGGATCGCCTGCAGCGCTCGGTTCTCGGCGATCCACTCGTGGCGTTCGCGGGCGTGCCACTCGGCGACGACGCGGTGGTCCGGACGCTCGGCCCACATCTTGCGCGCCGCCCGCTCGCGCTGGCGGAACGCCGGGTGCAGCCGCAGCAGCAGCCACATCACGGGCCGCGGTGGCGGCGGGCGGTCGGAGTCGGCGGCGACGAGGGGGACGATGCGCCGGTACATCGCGCCGTGGACGAAGCGGATGTCGAGGGTGTCGAGCGGGCCGCCGAACTCGGCGAACACCTCCCGGTAGGCGTCGGGCATGGTGGTGGTGGCGAGTCGTCGCAGCACCCGCGTCGGCGCCGCCGTGGTGTGGGAGATGTCGCGCTCCCACCGACCCGGACCCGGTGGTTCGAAGCGGGACCCGGTGGTGGTCGTGCCGGTGGTGGTCGTGCCGGTGTTCGTCACGGTGTGGTGCTCCCCTCGGGGCTGGTGCCGGTGTGGACGTGGTGCAGCGACCCGGTCGCATCGGCGAGCACGAGCTCGGCGAGATGGGCGGCCAGGTCGGCAGCGTGGTGGGGGGAGTGACCCATGCGGTCGACGAGCTCGAGCATCATCGACGAGGACATCACGGCGACGAGCAGGTCGACGGTGTCGTCGCGGCGCTCCTCGGGGACCTCGGGTGGGACGCGTCCGCGCAGACCGCTGCGGGCCCGCTCGAGGCGGCGGAGCCGCAGCTCGCGACCCGGGCCGCCGGCGTGCTGGGCGCGCACGGCGGGGATGTTGTCGGCGAGGTCCGTCCACAGGGTGCGCAGGTAGTCGCGCACGTTGTCGGTGTCGACGGTGCCGCCGATCGCGGCGCGGGCGTCCTCGTCCCACCAGGTGCTCCCGGCATCCATCAGGGCGTCCTTGTCGGGGAAGTACCGGTACAGGGTGCGGGTCGAGATGCCCGCCCGCTCGGCGACCTTCGGCATCGAGATCGTCGCCGGGTTGTCCGTGTGCAGCATCTCGACGAAGGCGCCGAGGATCGCCCGTCGGGTGCGTTCACGGTGGTCCGCCCACATGTCCGGAGACATGTCACGATTCATGACACACTGGCACGGCCCATGTCAACCCCCGCGCGAACCGTCTGGACGGATCGACCGGATCCCGTCGATCGGCGCGGACGGTTCGCTGGAGCTGGCGTCAGCGGGTGCGGGCGAAGGCCGACTCGTCGGGGTCGGTGCTGAACCCGACGAGGGTGATCAGCAGGTCCGGGCCCTGGTACTGGGCGAGGACCCCTTCGGGCAGCACGCAGTAGACCTTCGAGCCGCCGCTGACCGGCACGCTGACACAGCGCGCCGTCCGCCCGGCGATCTCGGCCTCGTAGCCGTCGGTCGGCCCGACCCGCCGTTGGGCGTCGGTGCGGAGCCGGTCCGACGCGCTGCGGGCGTAGAACTGGTGGGTGACCTGCAGGTCACTGACGGCGGCGTCGTCGATGCGGTTCCGGCACGGCTCCGCGGTGGTGAGGTCGCAGGTGGCGGCCGAGGGCCCCTCGATCAGGAAGCGGACGTCGCCGATCGTGATCGACCGGCGGCGGTCGTCGGTCTGCACGACGGTGGCGTCGCGGGTGATCGGACCGAAGTTGTTCGTGATCTCGTACACGGCGGTGAACGACGCGTCGGCGCTCGCGGCGAGGTGCCCGAGCACGGCGTCGCTGGCCGGGTCGCCGACGGGAGCGCCGATGACGGCTTCCTCGGCGAGCGTCGGCCGTTCGCCCGTGAGGCAGCCCGACAGGGCGATGACGGCGGTCGCGAGGGTGGCCGCCGCGAGGAGGACGTGACGGGGGGACATGTCGGCCTCCAGCGTACGCCGTTACCCTTCGTCCGGTGCTCCAGCTCGACGCCGCGACCGTCCTGTTGCAGTGGGCGACCGGCGGGATGCTGTTCTGCTGGTTCACGACCCGTCGGCGCGAGGTCGGCCTCGGCTACGGCTGGCTCCTGCGCGGCACGTACCTGCTGCTCGCGCTCGGTGCGCTGCTGTTGGGCCTTCGCTTCGAGGTCGTGCCCGGTCGCGAGATCGCCGCCGCCGGCGTCGTGCTGTCGTGCGCCGTCGTGCTCGGCGTGTCGATCGTCCGGCGGTCGGCGGGCGTGAGCGGCCAACGTGCCGAACACGATCGACGGACCGCTCGGGTCGCGGCGATGACCGGTATCGACCGCGCCTCGGCATCGTCGGCCGGTGGCGCCGGCGGAGAGCGGGCCGGATCACTCGCCGCCCGAGCACCGACAACCCGAGGGCCGATCAAGGAGTTCCCGCCGGTGCTCGACCTCGTCCCGGTCGTGATCGGCGCGGCCGGGCTCGTGTTCGCCGCCGTCGCGGCCACCGCCGGTGACGCGTCGGTCGCGGTGGCGATCCTGCGCACGCTCGTCGGGGCCGCGTTCCTCGGCGCGGTGACCGACGCCATGCTGCTCGGTCACTGGTACCTCGTCCAGCCCGGTCTGCCCCGGCGCCTCCTCAACGAGATCGTCACCGCGCTCGGATGGGTGTGGCCGTTCCAGATCGCCGTCATGTTGCTGCCGCCGGGGATGATCTCGGTCTTCACCGGCGCCATCGACGACGGATGGGGTGGTGTCCTCGGTTGGATGTGGGCGGCGTGCGCGATCACGACGATCGTGCTCGTGTTCGTCACCAAGGCCGCGCTGCGCGAACGGGAGTACTCGGCCGTGATGGCCGCGACCGGCCTGCTCTACCTCGCCATCCTGACGGCGTTCGGCACCGATCTGGTCGCTCGGGCCGTCCTCGGTGGATGACCCGTGGGCGGCGTCGGTGCGCCGTAGCATCGTGACGATGGAGTCGATCCCGCGCACCTTGTTCACCGACGAGCACGACCAGTTCCGGTCGGTGTTCCGGTCGTGGCTCGACAACGAGGTCGTACCCCACCACGAGCAGTGGGAAGCCGCCGGGATCATTCCCCGCGAGCTGTGGCGGGAGGCCGGCAAGCACGGCTTCCTCGGTCTGACCGTGCCCGAGGAGTACGGCGGCGGTGGCACCGACGACTACCGCTTCGCCGCGATCATGACCGAGGAGATCGGCGACACGGGGGTGATCGGCAGCGGCAACGGGATCACCTTGCACAACGACATCGTGCTGCCGTACTTCCTCTCGCTCTGCGACGACGAGCAGAAGCGCCGGTTCCTCCCCGGGATGGTGAACGGCGAGACCGTCGGGGCGCTCGCGATCACCGAGCCGAACACCGGCTCGGACGTGGCCGGGGTACGGACCACCGCCGTGCGCCACGGCGACGTGTACGTCGTCAACGGCGCCAAGACGTTCATCTCCAACGGCGTCCACGCCGACGTGGTCGTCACCACCGTCAAGACCGATCCCGACGCCGGCCACCGCGGGATGAGCCTGGTGCTGATCGAGCGTGGGATGCCGGGCTTCGAGCGGGGCCGCAACCTCGACAAGATGGGCATGCACGCCCAGGACACCGCCGAGTTGTCGTTCACCGACGTCGAGGTGCCGGTCGACAACCTCCTCGGCGAGGAGGGCCGCGGCTTCTACGCCCTCATGCAGAACCTCGCCCAGGAGCGGCTCGGCATCGCCGTCGGTGCCGTCGCCGTCGCCCAGGCCGCGATCCGATGGACCATCGAGTACACACGTGAGCGCACGGCGTTCGGTGTCCCGATCGCGTCGTTCCAGAACTCGAAGTTCGTGCTCGCCGAGCTGCACACCGAGACCCAGGCCGCCCAGGTGTACGTCGACCGTTGCATCGAGCTGCACGTCGACGGCTCGCTGTCGGCCGAGCAGGCGGCCGCCGCGAAGTTATGGTGCACCGAGCTGCAGAACAAGGTCGTGGACCGGTGCGTGCAGTTGCACGGCGGGTACGGCTACATGCGCGAGTACCCGATCGCACGGGCGTGGGCGGATTCGCGCATCCAGACCATCTACGGCGGGACGACCGAGATCATGAAAGAGATCGTCGGTCGCTCCCTCGTCGGGGGCTGATGGGCCGGCGCGCCGCGTTCGTGCTCGGCGCGGTCCTCGTGGCGGCCGCGTGCGCCCCCACGCGGGCCGCGCCCCCGCCGGTCCCCGAGATGGTCGGGCCGCAGGAGCCGCCTGCGCTCGCCGACATGCTGCCCGACGTCGACGGCGCCGACGATCCCGCCGACGATGCCGGCGACGATGCCGGCGACGAGGGCACCGACACCCGCACGGGTCCGCGCCCCGAGTTGATCGGCGTCGGCCTCGCCGGGCCCGACACCATCGACGGGTCGCCCACCGGCGCCACCGGCGACGCCGCGGACCTCGAGCGGATCGGTCTCACCGGATGGGCGGCGTTCGAGCGCTCGCTCGGCGACACGCTGATCCGGGGTGGCTCACCGAATGCCTCGTTCGCCGTCGCCGTCGGCGGCGAGGTCGTCCGTGCGGGTGGGCTCGGTGAGGGCGTGGCGGGCGCCGACGTCGGGCCCGGCACCCGGTTCCGCATCGCGAGCATCTCGAAGATCATCACCGCGGTGCTCGTGTTGCAACTGGTCGACGACGGCGTCATCGGGCTCGACGAGCCGGTGGGGGGATTCCTCGCCGATCGCCTGGGCGTGACACCGTCGGACCCGGCCGTGGCCGCGATCACCGCCGAGCACCTGCTCAGTCACACGTCGGGCCTCGGACCGGCCACCCCGTCGTTCTTCGGCGAGCGCGGTCTGACGTGTCGCCAGATCGCCGCCGCCGAGCTGGCCGGACGGATCAACGCCCCGGGCGGGGGTGTGCGCTACAGCAACACCAACTCGTGTCTCGCCGGGATCCTCGTCGAGGAGCTCACCGGTCTCGACTACGCCGACGCCGCGTACCGACGGCTGCTCGGCCCGCTCGGGATCACGGAGATGCGCCTGGCCGGCACGTACGACATCGGGCCCGACGAGGTCGAGCACTTCTCCCGTCCCGATCGCAACTACATGGAGGCGCTCGGCCCGGCGGGAGGGTGGATCGCGTCGGCCGCCGACGTCGTGCGGATCATGGACTCGCTGAACCCCGACTCGCCCGGGTGGCGGCCGCTCGGCGACGACCTCCTGGAACGGATGCGCCAGCCGCCGTTCGGGCGCCCTGGTGGGAGCCTCGGTCTCGGTCTGATCCTCTACCCGGACGGCACGTTCGGTCACACCGGCACGCTCGAGAGCACGCACGCGATGACGCTCGCACGGCCCGACGGGGTGACGTGGGCGGTGCTCGTCAACGGCGAGTTCCCGCGCGAGTCGGCGCGGTTGCGGACCTTCGTCGATCGCGCCCTGGCCGCCGCGTTCCCGGTCCGCTGACCCACGAGCGGGTCGTCCAGCCATTCGTGTCGGCACATGTCACTGCCGAGGCCGGATGTGCCGACATGAATCGCCGGATCGGGTGGGTGGTCATGTCCGGATGATCGCGGTGAGGCCGTCGTCGAGGACCCGCCGCCCGTGCCGCATCGCCGCGGCGACCCACGCGGGGTCGTGCGGGGTGGAGGCCGTGCGGTGGTCCCAGACGATCGCCGCGTGCGCCGGGTCGGACCGGTCGCCGTGGCGGTGGACCCAGTGCTCGGCCCGTTCGTGGAGCAGCATCCGGGTGTCGCGGTAGGTGCCGATCTCGAGGGTGACCGAGTGGTACTCGGCGTCGGGGAGGAGCTCGGCGAACCCGTGGCCGAGTTGACCGACCTTGGTGGCGCTCGTGGCGTCGGGATCGCCGACCGTCGTCTCGACGATGTCGGGGTCGAATCGCGCTCGGAGCCACCCGTCGCCGGGGGATCCGAGCGGCTGGTCCGACAGGATGGTCGGCTCGCCGTAGGCGCCGTGTCCGGTGTGGAGATCGATCGACAACGCGGCGCGCGCACCTGCCAGGCGCTCCGCCACGACCTCGCCGACGATGCGGGTCGAGGCCTCGACCCGGTCGCCGCCGAAGTACAGGCCGTCGCGGTGGGTGTACTGCCCGCCGGACACGGCAGCGCGGACCCAGGCGATGCCGTGCTCCTCGACGTAGCGTGCGATCGGGTCGAGGAACGACGCCGCTGTCGGCGGCTCGTCGCCGTCGGGGCACAACAGTGGGTGCAGCTCGGGGTAGCCGGGGTTGGTGGGCGGGTCACCCCGGTCCCGCGCCCAGTTGCGGTTGAGGTCGACGTTGGACTCGTTCTGGCGGCGCCACCACGCCATCCCCCACGGGTTGACGGCGTGGACCAGGAGGACGGCGACGTCGGTGGGCAGCGCTGCCGGGTCGAGTCGGTCGAGCAGGTCGCACTGGAGGGCCGACCCGATGAACCCCTCGACGCCGTGGGTGCCCGACATCACGACGAGGGCCCGCTCGGGACGATCGGAACCGAGCCAGGACGCGTCGATGGTGAGCCGTTGGTCGAACGGTCCGCGCGCCTCGATCGCTCGATCGCGGAGCGGCCGGTCGGCGTCCGCCGCGGCACGCCGGAACCGCGCCCGGCACTCGTCGTAGGTCAGCGGCAGCGTGCTCATCGACGGGGCGTCGACGGTCAGCCGGCGGCGGCAGTGGCGACGGCCGGGGTCGCCGCGGTGGTCCCCCTGACGGCGTCGAACTGGCCGAGGATGTGCTCGGCCCAGTGCTCGATGTCGTAGCGGTCGACGACGGCGCACATCCGGGCCATCCGGTCGGCGCGCTCGGACGGCGACATCGCGAGCGACCGGTCGATCGCCGCGTCGAGGCTCTCGTGGCTGTACGGGTTCGCCGTGACGGCGTCGGGCATCTCGACCGAGCAGCCGGTGAACTCCGAGAGCACCAGCACGCCCGGGTCGTCGACACCCCGGGCCGCGACGTACTCCTTGGCGACGAGGTTGAGGCCGTCGCGCAGCGGTGTGATCCAGCAGAAGTCGGCCGCCCGGTAGTACGACAGCAACTCCTCGAACGGCACCGGCGTGGTGAACAGCATCAGCGGCCCCCACGCGAGGGTGGCGAAGCGGCCGTGGATCCGACCGGCGAGCTGCTCGATCTCCTCCTGGGTCTCCTCGTACACCGTCATTCCGGTGGCGGCCGCGACCGACGTCACCATCAACTTGATCTTCCCGTGCAGGTCGGGACGTCGTTCGAGCAGCCGCTCGTAGGCCAACAGGGTCTCGGTCGTGCCCTTGGTGTAGTCGACCCGACCGACCGAGACGATCAGTTGCTGCTCACCGAGCTCGCCCTCGATCTGGGCCAGACGCTCGTCGGCCTCCGGCTCGGAGAGGACCTTGCGGATGAGCGACGGGTTGGTCCCGATCGGCCACGCGTCGAGGCGCACCGTCCGCCCCCGGTACTCGAGTCGGGTCGTGACCTCGGGCTCGGACAGCGCTGCCCCGAGTGGCGACAACCCGGCTTCGACCGGCACGCGCTCGGTCACCTCGGCACCGCGCAGGGTGCGCGCCACCTGGACGAAGTTCTCGGCGTACCGCGGGATGTGGAACCCGACGATGTCGCAGGCGAGCAGGCTGTCGACGATCTCGTCGCGCCACGGCAGCAGCGAGAACAGGTCGGCCGACGGGAACGGCGTGTGGTGGAAGAAGGCGATCTTCGCGTCGGGCTTGATCTCGCGGATGTAGGTCGGGGTGAGCCACAGGTTGTAGTCGTGCACCCAGATGAGCGCGTCGTCGCTGGCCTCCTCGCACGCCGCCTCGGCGAAGCGCCGGTTGACCTCGCGGAACGTGTCCCAGTCGGCGGCCTCGGCGTCGAAGTGCGGCGCGAACGAGTGCAGGACGGGCCACAGCGACGCCTTCGACGTCACGTGGTAGAAGCTCTTGACCTGGTCCTCGGTCAGCCCGATCCGCAGCACGTCGTACTCGCCGTGGCGGTCGTTCATCGTGACGTGGCGGTCGGGCACCTCGTCGCCGTCGTTCTCCACGTGCTTCCACGCGATCCACGAGCCGTGGTCGACGGTCTGGAAGAAGCTCTTCAGGGTCGGAACGATGCCGTTCGGGCTCTTGTTCTCCTGGTAGAGGGTCTCGCCGTCGACGACGACCTCCTCGAAGGGCTGGCGGTGGTACACGATCACGAGGTCGGATTGGTTCGACATGGGGCTCCTGGGGTCGGGGCTGGTAACAGGGCGGTCGGGGGTCAGTTCACGCGGGCGAAGAAGCCGAAGTGCTCGATCGCGTCGGCGATGCCGGCGCAGCCGGGGTGCTCGCTGTGGTGGACGTCGGGAAGATCCGCGATGGCGTCGACCAGGGCGGGCTCGGAGTTGCCGACCGCGACGCCGCGCAGGCCGGTGTGGAACAGCGACAGGTCGTTCATCGTGTCGCCGGCGACCAGGACCCGATCGTCGGGCAGGTCGCGGGCGTCGACCAGTCGCAGCAGCGTGGGTCCCTTGGCGACGCCGCGGGGCAGCACGTCGAAGAACACGTCGGCGGACAGGATCACGTCGAAGCCGGCGTCCTCGACCTTCTCGATCGTGGCGCGACGGAGCACGGCGGGGTCGTAGTAGTACGACACCCGGCGGCTGCCCATCACGGGTTGCAACTCCAGGCCGGGCTCACCGTCGAGCAGTGCGAGCACCTGCTCGTTGGCACCGTTCCACCGCTGATCGATCCAGTCCTGGACGTCGGCGACCGGGGAGAAGTCGTGGCCGTGCACGACCGTCGTGCCGACGTCGCCGACGATCATGTCCGGCCGCGGCATCCCGGGCTGTTCGACCAGCTCGGCGATGAAGTCGAGGTCGCGGCCGGTCACGAAGACGAGCACCAGCTCGTCGGCCCGCTCGTTCAACTCCTGGTAGAGCGCGGCCCGTTGGTGGTCGTCGCCGCCGAGGAACGTGCCGTCGAGGTCGGTCGCCAGGACGAGCGCCGGGGCGCGCGGAACGACATCGGGATCGATGGACATCTCTCCAGTATCCCCCGTTCGGGCGACATCGAAACGTCCCGGCGGGAAATCCCGTGCCAACATGGCCCGATGCAGCTGAACAGGAACGGCCGTCCGGTCGACGAGGTGCTCGACGACCTCGCCGAGATGCGCCACGCCGACGTGAAGTGGTCGGATGGCCGCACCTTCGGGATGGTGTACGACGGCGGACCGAGCGTCCACGAGGTGGCCGAGCGGGCGGCGATGCTGTACCTCCACGAGAACGCGTTGAACACCAAGGCGTTCCCGTCGCTCGGGCGGATCCAGTCGGAGGTCGTGGCGTGGACGGCCGGGCTGCTGCACGGCCCCGAGTCCGCCGCCGGATTCCTGACCAGCGGCGGGACGGAGTCGATCCAGTGTGCGGTGCTCGCGGCGCGCGAGCGGGGCCTCGCCGAGCGGGGAGTCACCGAGCCCGAGATCGTGCTCGCCGAGAGCGCGCACGCAGCGTTCCACAAGTCCGCGCACATGTACGGCATGACGGTCCGCAAGGCCCCCGTGCGCGCCGACTGGACCGCCGACGTCGACGCGATGGCCGAGCTGGTCACCCCGAACACCGTCCTCGTCGTCGGATCGGCTCCGCAGTACCCGCAGGGCGTGGTCGACCCGATCCCCGAGATCGCCGAGCTGGCCGCGTCGGTCGGCGCCAACTGCCATGTCGACGCGTGCATGGGCGGGTTCGTGCTGCCCTTCGTCGAGATGCTGGGGCGCGACGTGCCACCGTGGGACTTCCGGGTCGACGGCGTGCACTCGATCTCGGCCGACATCCACAAGCTGGGGTACGCGCCGAAGGGGGTGTCGGTGATCCTGCACCGCACGAAGGAGCTGCGCCGGTACCAGACGTTCGTGTTCTCCGACTGGCTCGGCGGGTTCTACGCGTCGCCGAACCTGCAGGGCACCCGGTCCGGCCTGCCGATGGCGTGTGCCTGGGCGGTGATGCAACACCTCGGGGTCGACGGCTATCTCGATCTCACGCGCCAGACGCTCGAGAACGCCGACGCGATGCGCGCCGGCATCGCGACGATCGACGGCGTGCGCGTGCTCGGTGACGGCGGGTACCACCTGATCGCGATGACGTCCGACCCGGCGTTCGGGCCCGAGATCGACGTGTTCGCCCTCGGCGACGCGCTGCTGGCGCGCGGCTGGTTCCACGACCGCCAGGGCCCGCCCGACACGCTGCACTCCACCGTCAGCAACTCGAACACCGGCGTAATCGACCAGTACCTCGTCGATCTCGCCGAGTGCGTGGAGGAGGTCGGCACGACACGAACGGCCGACCGCTCCCGAGTACCGATGTCCGTATCAAGGATCCAGAGACTGGCGAGGAGGTGTTACCAGGCGCGGAAGGTGAGGTCGGGGATGCCCATCGCCGGGCCGGTGAGGTGCTTGGGGCTGCGCAGCATCTCCATCCGCGCGTAGGTCAGCCAGGGCCCCTCCAGCCCGGCCGGGCGGCGGTCGATCTGCCGGATCGCGTGCAGCCCCTGCCGACGCAGG
Source organism: Ilumatobacteraceae bacterium (assembly GCA_007122945.1). Lineage (GTDB taxonomy): Bacteria > Actinomycetota > Acidimicrobiia > Acidimicrobiales > Ilumatobacteraceae > SKSP01. The sequence continues at coordinate 11,849 of SKSP01000046.1, forward strand.
GCGAAGGCGGCGGCCAGCCCGTTCATGCCGCCGCCGACGATCAGCACGTCCAGCGCCGGGCGGCCGTCGGGGGCGGTGATCTCGGGCGTCCAGGCCGCCGGAGGATGGTTCAGCCGCTCCAACCCCTGCCGCAGCGAGGTCTCGAGCCGGATCAGCCCGGGATGGTCGGAAAAGGGAAGGGACATGCGCGCGTCCTGCCGGGGTGGCGCGCCGTGACGCGCAGTCGCCCGGCATTTCTGCGGCAAAACGCCGACGGCGCAAGGGGCGCGGCAGGGCCGATGCGGTCGACCGGCGTTGGGCGGGTTCGGAGGGCGCGCTCATTCGCGCGGCCGGGCCCGGTCGTCGCCGGGACCCTGCCGCAGTCGAGCCTCGAGCATCGGCCTTGCGTCGATCCGCGCGCGCAGGCGGGCGGCGAGCAGGTAGAGCCCGCCGATCTTGCGCTGGATCAGCAGGGCATCGACCGGCGGCAGGGGCGGCGTCGCGCGCGCCTCGGCCAGACGCAGGGCGGCGGCCTGCATCCGTTCGGGCAGGTCGCTGGCCGCCACGTCGACGGGCCCGGGCC
>SKSP01000010.1 GCA_007122945.1 Ilumatobacteraceae bacterium
TCCGGCGAGCTCGGGGGCCGCGGCCGACGTGGCGGCGAGACCGAGTGCGCCGACGGCGACGAACGCACGGCCGGTGCGGTGGCGGCCGGTGCCGTGGCGAGCAGGTCGGATGGTCACGGTCGGTCGGTTCCCTTCGATCAGGTGCGGGTCGATCAGGTGCGGGTCGATCAGGTGTGGGTCGATCGCGTGCGGGCCCATGTTGGCAGGTCGGTCACCGTCGTGCTCGGGACCGCGGGCCCACTGGAACGAGGTCTCCTCGCGCGCTATGGTCTGACCATCAGACCGATTGCGGCCTCGACCGCCGTCCACCACCGGGAGCCAACGTGATCACTGGGATGAACCACGCCGTGCTGTACGTGCGCGACGCCCGCCGCCAGGAGCAGTTCTACCGCGAGCTGCTGGGCTTCGAGACCGTGATCGAGGGTCCCGACGGGGCGTTCGTGTTCATGCGCGCCCCAGCGTCGGTCAACCACCACGACATCGCCTTCTTCTCGATCGGTGTCGGCGCGTCGCCGTCGCCGGCGGGTCGCGGTGCGGTCGGGATGTACCACCTGGCGTGGGAGGTCGCGACGCTCGACGAGCTCGCCGAGATCCAACGGCGGCTGGCCGACGCCGGGGCCGTGGTCGGTGCCTCCGACCACGGCGCCAACAAGAGCGTCTACGCCAAGGACCCCGACGGGCTCGAGTTCGAGGTGATGTGGCTCGTTCCGCCCGACCGGTGGGGCGACGAGGAGCACGAGGCGATCATCCGCCCGCTCGACATCTCCGCCGAGATCGACCGTCATGGCGGCTCGACGCCGTCGGCGAGTCGGCTCGACGCCCGCGCCGCGGGGAGCGGCTCGTGAGCGTCAGCGACCTGTCCAACCACTACTGCCACTTCTTCGACGACGCCGCGTTCACCGAGACCGACCGCGCCGGGTTCCGTCGTCGGGTCATCACCGGCGAGCAGATGGAGCTGTGGTTCTGGCGGATCGCCGGCGGGGCGACCGGTTCGTTCCTGCACCGCCACCCCGACAACGAGCAGTTCGGGATCATCGTGCGCGGCGCGCTCGACTTCCGGATCGGCGACCCCGACGACGACCGTCGGGTCGTGCTGGAAGCCGGCGAGATCTACCTGGCCCCGATGGGGGTGCCCCACGGTGAGTCGGTGTTCGTCGGCGACGACGAGTACGACGAGTGCTGGATCATCGACGTGTTCTCGCCGCCGCGGACCGACGGCGACCGGCCGGGATCGATCGACCCCGGGGTGGGCGACACAGCGGTGGGCGACACAGCGGTGGGCGACGATGGGTGAGCGCACCTGGGTGGACCCGCGGCTCGCCGTCGACATCGGGGGCACGTTCACCGACGTCGTGCTGCTCGACGCCTCGACGGGCGAGGTCGTCGTCGACAAGACGCTCACGACGCCGTCGAACCCGCTCGACGGCGTTCGGACCGGCGTCGGTCAGGTGCTCGAGCGCGCCGGGTTGCGCCCCGGCGACATCACCGCGCCGATCGTCCACGCGACCACCCTCGTGACGAACGCGCTGATCGAGGGCAAGACCGGTCGCGCGGGGCTGGTGACGACCGCCGGGTTCGGCGACACCTTGCTCATCCGTGACGAGCACCGCTACGACATGTACGACCTGCAGATCGAGTTCCCGCCGCCGCCGGTGCCCCGCGAGCTCACGTTCGAACTCGACGAGCGCACGGCCGCCACGGGTGCCCGGCTCCACGAGCCGACCCGGGAGGCCCTCGACCGGCTCACCGAGTCGCTGCGGGCCGCCGAGGTCGAGGCGGTCGGTGTCTGCCTGCTGAACGCCTACGTCAACGCCGGCAACGAGCAACTCGTCGCCGACCACCTTCGGGCGCAACTCGGCGTGCCGGTGTGCATCTCGGCCGACGTGTCGCCACAGATCCGCGAGTACCCGCGGATGGTCACGACGGCCTGCAACGCGGCGACGATGCCGGTGATCGGGCCGTACCTCGACGAGCTGCAGAAGTGGCTCTCCACCCAGGGCTTCGGCGGTTCGGTGCTGATGATGCTGTCGAACGGTGGCGTCGTGTCGGCCGACGACGCCGCGCGCGTCCCGATCCGTCTCGTCGAGTCCGGACCGGCGGCGGGTGCGCTCGCCGGCACGTGGTTCGCCGAGCGGCTCGGCGAGGACCGGCTGCTGTGCTTCGACATGGGCGGCACCACCGCGAAGGCGTGCCTGATCGAGCACGGTGAGCCCGAGCTCACGAACACGTTCGAGGTGGCTCGCGTGTACCGCTTCAAGAAGGGGTCGGGCTTCCCGGTCTCGGTGCCGTCGGTCGACCTCGTCGAGATCGGCGCCGGCGGCGGATCGCTCGCCCGGACCGACACGTTCGGGCTCTTGAAGGTCGGCCCCGAGTCCGCGGGTGCCGAGCCCGGACCGGCGTCGTACGGGCGCGGCGGCACCGAGCCGGCGGTCACCGACGCCGACGTCCTGCTCGGCCTGCTCGACCCGGGCGCCTTCCTCGGTGGCGACATGCCGCTCGACGCCGCGGCCGCGGCGGACGCAGCGCGGTCGGTCGGCGATCGTCTCGGTCTCTCCGCCGTCGACACCGCGGCGGGCATCCACGAGATCGTCAACCAGAACATGGCCGCGGCCGCCCGGATGCACGCCGTCGAGCAGGGGATCGACCTGCGCGGCGTGTCGCTGCTCGCCTTCGGCGGCGCCGGCCCCGTGCACGCCTGCGGCGTGGCCGAGCTGCTCGAGGCCGAGCGGGTCATCTTCCCGGTCAACGCGAGCGTGCTGTCCGCCTTCGGCACGCTGGTGTCGCCGGTGCGCATCGACCTCGCCCGGTCGATGCCGCGCCGGCTGGACGCCGTCGACCCCGCCGAGCGCGACGCCGTGCTCGACGACCTGCGCGACGAGGGTCGGCGGGTGCTCGCCTCGGCGGGCGTCTCGGCGGCCGACGTCCGGTTCCGCTACGGCATCGACGCCCGCTACTCGGGCCAGGGCAACGAGGTGACGATCTGGGTCGGCGAGGGTGACGGCTGGCCCGCCGACGACACCGGCGTGCTCGCCGCGTTCGAGGCCGAGTACCGACGGATCTTCGGGCTCACGATCCCCGACGTGCCGATCGAGGTGGTCACCTGGCGCATCTCGGCGTCCGCCGACGCCGAGCGCGTCGACGCCGGCCCGATCCCCGACGGCACCGGCGCGACGCCGACCGGTGAGCGACCGGTCGTGTTCGCCCGCGACGCCGAACCGGTGGCGACACCGGTCTATCGTCGGACCGAACTCGGCGCAGGCGATTCCTTCGACGGGCCCGCCATCGTCGAGGAGCGCGAGACCACGGCCGTGGTCCGACCCGGATGGCGCGTCGAGGTGGCCGCCGACGGCAGCCTGGTCGCCACCCGGAGCGACACCCGAATCGAGACCCGGAAGGGGGCGCGATGACCCGCAATTTCGACCCGATCGAGCTGGAGATCTGCTGGCAGAGCCTGATCGCCACCGTCAACGAGCAGGCCAAGGCGTTGCAGCGCTCGGCGTTCAGCCCGATCGTGCGCGAAGCGGGTGACCTCGCCAACGCCGTGTTCGACCGGCGCGGCCGGATGGTCGCCCAGGCGGTCACCGGCACGCCGGGCCACATCAACAGCCTCGCGATGGCGGTTCGCAACATCTTGGACGAGCACCCGATCGACACGCTCGAGCCCGGCGACGTGATCGTCACGAACGACCCGTACAAGACCGCCGGTCAGCTGCTCGACGTGACGGTCCTCGTGCCGGTCTGGCGCGACGGCCGGCTGATCGCGCTGTTCGGCTCGACGATCCACCACACCGACGTCGGTGGCTACGGCATCGGCGCCGGCGGCCGCGACGTGTTCGAGGAGGGTCTCTGGATCCCGATCGTCAAGCTGATGGTGCGCGGCGAGCGCAACCCCGACGTGTGGAAGTTCATCCTCTCCAACGTCCGCCAACCCGACCACATGGCCGGCGACCTCCACGCCCAGATGGCGTCCGGCGAGATCGGCGCGCAACGGCTGCTCGCGCTGTGCGACCAGCACGGCCTCGACGACATCGAGGACCTCGCGGACGAGATCATCACCCGGTCCGAGGACGCCACCCGGGCCGCGATCCGCGAGCTGCCGGCCGGCACGTACCACTCGCGGGCGACGCTCGACCTCGCCGACGGGAGCGAGATCGAGATCGTGTGCGCGCTCACGGTCGACCCCGACGCCGGGACGATCACCGTCGACTACACCGGCACCTCCGAGGCCAGCCCGTGGGGCATCAACGTCGTGCGCAACTACACCCACGCCTACACGACGTTCACCGTGCGGTCGGTGCTCAGCCCCGAGATCCCGAACAACCACGGCAGCCTCGCCCCGATCGAGATGGTCGCGCCCGAGGGTTCGATCGTGAACGCCGTCAGCCCGCAGCCGGGCACCGCCCGCCACGTCGTTGGCATGTTCCTGCCGAACGCACTGCTCAAGGCGCTCGCCCAGGTGCGCCCCGAGGGGTCGATGGCCGAGGGGTCGGGTGCGGTGTGGACGATGCAGGTCAGCGGCAACCACGACGACGGCAGCCCGTACATCACGGCGATGTTCACCTACGCCGGCGGTGTCGGTGCCCGCGCGTCGAAGCCGGGTCTCGACGCCTGCTCCTACCCGACCGGCGTCGCCGCCGTCCCGATCGAGGTGGTCGAGGCCTCGGCGCCGATCCGCTTCACCCGCAAGGCGCTGCGGCCCGACTCCGGCGGCGCCGGGGCCACGACCGGCGGGCTCGGCCAGACGATCGAGTTCACCGTCGACACGACGCGTCCGTGGCAGCTCAACGCCGTGACCAGTCGGCTCGCCCACGCACCGGAGGGGATCTTCGGCGGCGAACCCGGGGCGGCTGGCCGGTTCAGCGTCAACGGCGAGGCCGTCACCACCCAGGCGCGCATCACCCTGCAACCCGACGACGTCGTCCGCCTCGACCTGCCCGGTGGCGGTGGCTACGGCGAGCCGAACGAGAACTGATCCCCTCGACATCCCGGGAGGTACCCGACATGACCGCACTGCCCACCGATCTGATCGACCGGCTCGACGAGTCGGTCCGCGACGTCGCCGAGGCGTCGACCCTGCCGGCCGAGCTGTACACCTCCCCCGACGTGCTGGCGTTCGAGCGGGAGGCGGTCTACGCCCACGAGTGGTTGTGCGTCGGTCGCGCCGAGCGGGTCCCCGAACCGGGTGACTGGTTCACCGTGACGCTCTGCGACGAGCCGATCATCGTGGTGCGCGACAAGGAGGGCACGGTGCGCGCCATGTCGGCGGTGTGCCAGCACCGTGCCATGCAGGTGTGCGACGGCAGCGGCAATTCGTCCACGTTCAAGTGCCCGTACCACCACTGGAACTACGCCCTCGACGGCCGTCTGCTCGGCGCGCCCGCGATGGAGCGGACGGTCGGGTTCGACAAGGCCGAGTGGGGGCTGCCGCAGCTCGCGGTGGAGGAGTGGCAGGGCTTCGTGTTCGTCAACTTCGACCGCGACGCGGCGCCGCTCGCCCCGACGCTGACCCGCTACGAGAAGTACCTCGTGAACTACGACCTGGCCTCGGCCGTGTGCCCGGGCACGTTCACCCTCGAGGGCCTGCCGTGGAACTGGAAGGTCATGTTCGAGAACTTCAACGACGGGTACCACGCCAACCGGTTGCACCAGTACGTGCAGGACTTCTGCCCGAGCAACATGAGCGCGTTCCCCGAGCCGTGGAGCGACGACTCGAACGTCATCTTCCGCACCGCCGGCTACACGCACATCGACGGCGGCTTCAACGCCACCCACCACACGATCATGCCGGTGTTCCCGGGGTTGAGCGAGGAGGAGCGCAGCCGGTCGACGTTCGCGCTCGTGCCGCCGACGTTGTGCCTCGGCACCGCGCCCGACCAGTGCTTCTTCTTCCTGGTGCGCCCGACGGGGCCCGAGACGATCGACGTCGAGATCGGCTACATCTTCCACCCGTCCGCGCTGGAGGACCCGCTGTTCGAGCACAAGCTGAAGCTCGCCGACGTCGGCGTGCAGGTGTTCGTCGAACAGGACCAGGACGCCACGAGGAAGGTGCAGCGCGGGTTGCGGTCGCGCTTCGCGCCGCGGGGGCGGTACTCGTGGCAGGAGGAGAGTCATGTCCAGTTCAACCGCTGGCTCGTCCAGCGCTACCGCCGCCACGCCGGCGCCCGGTGACGCGATCGGGCGCGGTCCACGGACCGTGCCCGAGCGGCAACATGCCGGAAACACGGACCGGCTAAGGTCCACATACATGGTCTGACCATCAGGCCATGATCACAGCAACAGGAGGCAGTGGGGAGATGCTCGTGAGCATGCAACACCGAGGGGCCGTTCGCCGGATGGCGGCGGTCGTGGCAGCGTTCGGACTGTTCGCCGCCGCGTGCGGCGGCGACGACGACGCCGACGACACGCCGGCGGCGACCGAGGCGCCGGCACCAGATGACGCGCCCGACGACGACGCGCCCGACGACGACGAACCGGCGACGACCGATGCGCCGGAGACGACCGACGCGCCGGAACCCGACGACGACGGTCCGACCGACACCATCTCGCTCGACATGGACGGCGACGGCACGGTGCAGTTCGGCATCGCCACGCCGGGGCCGCGCGACGACGGCGCGTACTACCAGGCGCTCGTCGACGGCGTGATCGCCTTCTCCGAGGAGATGGGCTACGAACCGCCGATCATCGTCGACAACATCACCCAGGCGCAGGCCGAGACCGAGCTGCGCAACCTCGCCCGTCAGGGCGTCGACGTGATCGCCGTCGGCGCGAGCGAGATCGGCGACTCGCTCGAGGCGCTCGCCGTCGAGTTCCCCGACATCTTCTGGTACTGCAACTGCGGTGCCGGGGCCCAGTTCGAGGGCGTCGCCCAGACCGGCGACGACTCGTCGGAGATCAGCTACTCGGCGGGTTACGCGACCGGGCTGCTCCTGCAGGACACGGACTCGACGCAGGCCGCGTTCCTCGGGTGCTGCGACCTCGACTTCGAGAAGGAGGCCTACATGGCCTTCGAGATGGGGCTGCAGGCGGTCGACGAGTCGTTCGAGATGACGTACATCCCGACCGGCGACTTCAACGACGTCGCCGGGGCGACCGAGGCGTTCAACCAGGCCGTCGCCGCCGGTGCCGGTGCCGTGTACCCGTTCCTCGGCGGCGCCCACGAGGCGGTGGTCAGCCTCGCCAACGAAGCCGGGGTGATCACCATGTCGGCCGGGGCGTCGAACGTGTGCGAACGCACCGACCTCGACTACCAGATCGCCGTCCAGTTCGACGCCGGCGACTACCTCGAGGTGGTCTTCGACGCCATCTTGACCGGGGAGCTCCAGCCCGGCGAGACGTTCTTCTTCACCGTCGGCGAGTTCCCGTTCGTCGGTGCGAAGTTCTGCGACGCCACCCCCGAGCAGGAGGCCGCTCTCGACGACGTCAAGTCGCGCATCGCCGCCGGCGAGTTCGCCGACGACTTCTTCGCCATCAAGGCCGAGGCCTACGGCTTCTGACCGACGCCACGACGCCATCACCGCTCGACCATGACCACGCACGCCACGGCGGACGCCGCGGTCCCGACCGACGTGCCCGCCGTGCGCGTCCGTGGCCTGGTCAAGCGGTACGGCGCCGTCACCGCATGTGACGGCATCGACATCGACCTGCGCCCCGGTGAGATCCACGGGGTGCTCGGCGAGAACGGTGCCGGCAAGTCGACACTGATGAAGGTCCTGATCGGGTTGGTGCTGCCCGATCAGGGCCGGGTCGAGGTGCGCGGCCGCCCGGTCGTGATCGACGACCCCCAGGAGGCCGCCGAGCTCGGGATCGGCATGGTCCACCAGCACTTCAGCCTCGTGAACGAGCTCCGCGTGTGGGAGAACGTCGTGCTCGGCGAGCGGCGGCGGCTCGACGCCGGTGCGGCTCGTCGCCGGGTCCGCACCATCGCCGAGCACCACGGTCTCGACGTCGACCCCGACGCCCGTGTCGAGGACCTCACCGCCGGGCAGCGCCAGCGCGTCGAGATCGTCAAGTGCCTCCGGCGTGACCCCGAGATCGTCATCTTCGACGAGCCGACGTCGGTGCTCACCCCGCAGGAGTCCGAGCACCTCTTCCGGGTGCTGCGCGTCGCCGTCGAGCGCGACGGGCGGGCCGTGGCACTCGTCAGTCACAAGCTCGACGAGATCCTGCGCGCGACCGACACCGTCACGATCCTGCGGCGCGGCCGCGTCGTCGGTTCGTCGCTCACCGACGACACCGACGCCCGCACGCTCGCCCAGGCGATGGTCGGGCGCCCCGTGTCGTTGCGCTCCGAAGCCGGTGCGCTCGGCGTCGTCGCCGATCCGATCGACACGGAGCGTCCGCCCGACGCGGTGCCCGGTGGAGCGCCCGACGCGGTGAGCGCCGGACCCGCGCCGGCGTTGCGGGTCACCGGGGCGCGGTCGGTGCGCGGCGACGGCAAGGTCGTGCTCGACGGCATCGACCTCGACGTGCACGCCGGCGAGATCGTCGGCGTCGCCGGTGTCGAGGGCAACGGCCAGACCGAGCTCGTCGAGGTGCTCTCCAGCCTGCGTCGGCTCGATGCCGGGACCGTCGAGGTCGACGGTCGCCCGGTCGACACCGGTCGCGCCGGGGCGATGGGTGCGGCCCGGGTCGGCGTGATCCCCGAGGACCGTCACGACGCCGGTTGCGTCCTCGACCTCTCCGTCGCGCAGAACCTGCACCTCGGCCGGCTCGCCGCCGGCCGGCCCCTGGGCCGGCTCGACCACGACCGGATGCGTGCCGCCGCCGAGCGGTTGATCGACGAGTACGACATCTCGTGCGCCGGCCCCGATGCGCCGTTCCGGTCGTTGTCGGGCGGCAACCAGCAGCGGGCCGTGCTGGCGCGCGAGCTCACCGCCGACCCGCTCGTGCTCGTGGCGTCGCAACCGACCCACGGGCTCGACGTGGGTGCCATCGAGTTCATGAGCGAACGCCTGCGGGCCGCTGCTGCGTCGGGCGTCGCCGTGCTGCTGGTGTCGAGCGAGCTCGAGGAGATCCTCCACCTCTCCGACCGGATCGTCGTGATGTTCGCCGGCCGGATCGTCGGCGAGATGCGCCGGGACGACGCCGACTTCGAGCGCATCGGTCTGCTGATGGCGGGAGCTGCGGCGTGACCACGACGGGGACCGAGCCGGGGTCCGACCCGGACGCCGTCGACGACCGGCGCTCCGATGACCGGCCCCCCGACGACGACGCGGTGCTCGCCGCGGCCCAGGTGAGCGCGGCGACCAGCCTGGGTGGTGCCCCCGCCGGTGTGAAGGTCCGCCGGTCGGTGGACGACCGGCTCGTCGAGGTCGGCCTGTACGTCGGGTCGATCCTGCTCGCACTGCTGTTGTCGGCCGGTCTCGTGATGGCCGTCGGCGGTTCACCGACCGCCGTCTTCTCGGCGCTGCTCGACGGCAGCGTGCGCTCGCCGGGCGCCTGGGGCCTCACGATCACGACGATGGCACCGCTGCTGCTCGTCGCCGGCGGCACGATCGTCGCCACCCGGGCCGGGCTCGTCAACATCGGCCAGGAGGGCCAGGTCCTCGTCGGCGCGGCGTTCGCGGCCTACCTCGCCGTGCGGCTCCCCGGCCCCGGCCCCGTCGTGCTCGTCGCCGCCCTGGTGTTCGCCGCCGTCGGCGGGGCGGTCTGGGCCGGCATCGCGGCGGGGATGCGCGCCTGGCGGTCGGTGCCCGAGGTGCTCACGACGTTGCTGCTCACGTTCGTCGCGTTCGGCCTGATCACCTACGGCCTGCGCCAGCGGTGGCTGATCGGCGACCGCGACACGTCGCGGCAGGGCCGGGTCAACACCGGTGAGCAGATCCCGTTCGACACCCGCCTGCCCGACCTGCGGATCTTCGGCAACGCCATCGACAGCGGGGCGATCATCGCGCTCGGTGTCGCCGCGCTGCTCGCCTGGATGATGGCGCGCACGTTCCTCGGCGCGCGCATCGACGTCGTCGGTCTGAACCGGCGGGCGGCGCAGCGCTTCGGGATCTCCGAGAAGCCGCTCTCGGCGATGCTGCTGATCGGCTCGGGCGCGCTCGCCGGGGTCGGTGGGTCTGTGCTGCTCCTCGGCGCCGCCTCCGGCGACCGGATGACGATCGGGTTCAGCGGCAACTTCGGGTGGGAGGGCCTGCTCGTCGCCCTGCTCGCCCGCAACCGGGTCCTCCTCGCGATCCCGATGGCGTTCGTGTTCGCCGCGCTGCGCACCGGATCGAGCTTCCTCGCGGCGACGGGTGTCGACCGCAAGATGACCGACGTCGTGCAGGCGCTGCTGGTGCTCGCGCTGTTGCTCCCGCCGGCGCTGATGTTCATCCGCGACCGGCGCCGGGCGATGGCCGCGACGGGGGGTGGCGGCTGATGGACCTGATCAACGCGCTCGGCGTGCTGCTCAGCTCCGAGGCGCTCTACATCAGCGCCTTCCAGCTCGGCGTGCTGTTCGTGTTCGCCGGTGCCGGCGAGTGGGTGGCGGAGCGGGCGGGCACGCTGAACATCTCCGTCGAGGGGATGTTGCTCGCCGGTGCGTTCGGCGCGGTGCTCGGTTACCACCTGACCGGGGCGATCGCCGTCGCGCTCATCACGGGATGCGTCGGCGGTTTCCTCGTCGCGCTGGTGCAGGCGGAGATGAGCCACCGGTTGACCGCCAACCAGTTCGTCGTCGGTCTCGCCCTCAACGTGCTCGTGCTCGGCCTCACCGCGTTCCTCGCCAGCGAGATCGGGTTCGGTCCGGCACGCGCCGGGGTCGTGCGGATCCCGCTGCTGGTGGACATCCCGCTCGTCGGCGTGGCACTGTTCGGCCGTCCGTGGCCGGCGTACGCGGTGTACCTGCTCGTGCCGTTCCTGTGGTGGCTCGTGTTCCGGACGCGCTGGGGTCTCGAGGTCCGGTCGGTCGGGGAGAACCCGCAGTCGGCCGACGTGTCGGGCATCCCGGTCAACGCTCGCCGTCGTCAGGCGATCCTGCTCACCGGGCTGGCGTGCGGGTACGGCGGTGCGTTCTTCGTGCTCGGCCAGGTCGGTGTGTTCCAGTTCGGGATGATCAACGGGCGCGGCTTCATCGCCATCGCCGCGGTGATCTTCGGCGGCTGGACCCTGCGCGGCACGGTGATCGGTGCCGTGCTGTTCGGCGTCGTCGAGGCGATGACGATCGCGACGTCGGTGAAGGGCTACCGGGTCGACCCCTTCATCCTCGACGCCGCGCCGTACGTGGTGGCCCTGACCGTCGTGATGGTGTTCGCCGCACGGGTCCGCCAGCCCCGCGCCCTCGCCCAACCCTTCGTCCGAGGCCTGACATGACCCACCCCCCGAACCGTCCGCGCCGATCGACCGGAACCGGTCGATCCGGGCAGACGGAACGGCGGCGACGAGATGTACCCGACGACATGCCGATGAGATGGAGGGTGATCTGATGGAGATGCGGATCATGGGGCGCACGGGGGTGCGCGTGAGCCGGTTCGGGCTGGGCACGATGGTGCTCGGCGCCTGGGGGAACACCGACCGCGCCGAGTGCACACGAATCGTGCACCGGGCGCTCGACGCCGGGATCAACCTGGTCGACACCGCCGACGTGTACGCGTTCGGCGAGAGCGAGGAGATCGTCGGCGAGGCGCTGCGCGGCCGGCGCGACGACGTCGTGCTCGCCACCAAGTTCCACAACGGGATGAGCGACGAGCCGAACCACCGCGGCAACTCTCGGCGCTGGATCACGATGGCCGTCGAGGACAGCCTCCGCCGGCTCGGCACCGACCACATCGACCTGTACCAGATCCACCGACCCGACCCGCTGACCGACATCGACGAGACCGTCGACGCGCTGGGCGATCTCGTGCGCGCCGGCAAGATCCGCTACTGGGGGACCTCGACGTTCCCGGGCGCCGAGCTCGTCGAGACGGTCTGGTCGGCCGATCGGCGCGGCGTCGGCGGTCCGCACAGTGAACAGCCGCCGTACTCGATCTTCTGCCGCGGCATCGAGCGCGACGTGCTGCCCGCCTGCCGTAGGTATGGCGTCGGCGTGATCACGTGGAGCCCGTTGTCGGGCGGATGGCTCACCGGCAAGTACCGCCGCGACGAGGTGGCGCCGGCCGGGTCGCGGGCCGCGACCAACCCGGACCACTTCGACGGCGGCAACGCCGACAAGTTCGACGCGGCCGAGGCGCTGGCGCAGATCGCGGCCGACGCCGGCCTCTCGATGACCCACCTCGCGCTCGCCTGGGCGACCGAGCACCCGGCCGTGACCTCGGCGCTGCTCGGGCCGCGCACCGAGGCCCAACTCGACGACCTGCTCGGCGCCGCCGAGGTGCGCCTCGACGTCGACGTCCTCGACGCGATCGACGCCGTCGTCGCGCCTGGCACCGACCTGAACCCGGCCGACGCCGGCTGGACCCCACCCGGCCTCGCCGTCGAGCA
>SKSP01000258.1 GCA_007122945.1 Ilumatobacteraceae bacterium
GTCCGGCTCGGCGGATGCCGCCCGCACGGCGAGCTCGCTCGCCCGGTCCACGTCGCTCCGGGGGAGGAGCAACTCGGCCGCTCGGCACGCCGCCCGGACGAAGGTGCCGCGCCGATCGATCGCGACGTAGTAGCCCCAGTCCGGGTCGCTCGCACCGGCGAGGTAGTCGCCGCCGTACAGCTCGCACGCTACGAGCAGGCGGTCGAGCGCCCGGTGCGGTGCGCCGGCGCGATCGGCGGCGGTGGCGTCGCGCACCGCTTCGTCGAAGCGGTCGACGTCGATCAGGAGGCGATCGTCGACGGTGAGGTCGAGACGACTGCCGGTCGTGCGGACGAACCACGTCGGCTCGGCGGGGGAACGATCCGGCTCGAGCACGTTGCTGAGCTGGTTCAAGGTGAACCGCAGGTTGCGCGACGCGGCGTCGTCGGACTTGTCCGGCCACATCGTCGCGGCGAGTCGGGCGCGCTCGATGGACCGGTGGTGGACGAGGAGGAGCAGCATGTCCCGGACACGCTGGCGGCGGATCCAGCCCTCGTCGGTGCAGGGTCGGCCGTCGACGAGCAGGCGGGTTTCTCCGAAGACCTCGATCTCGATCCGACGGGTGGGTCGCCGGGGCAGCAGCCGCACGACGTCGTCGGCGACGACGCGGACCCGCTCGGGCAGCGCGGGCGAGAGTCGTGCGAGGTGCTCGTGCGGGTCGTGGTGCAGCACATCGAGTGTCGCCCGCGCGTGGTCGTTGCCGGCGGCGATGGCGGCGATGGCGAGCTCGGCGAGGTGCGGTTCGAACGCCCACGGCCGGAGGAGATGTGCATCCGTCCAGGGGAGCTGGGCGGCCGGCGCCGGGTCGTGACGTTCGCGCAGCGCGACGAGTGCACGGGCGATGTCACGGCGCAACACGTGGTCGGGGCCGGGCCGATCCGACTCCCACACGGTCCGCGTGCTCGGGCACAACACGTAGACGAGCGTCGCCGTCGCTCCGTACACGTGGCGCGGCAACGCCGTGATGCCGCCCTCGGGGATGGCGGCCCGGAGGAGCTCCGCTGCGAGCTCCTCGTCCCCGTCGAACACCGCCAGCACCGCTCGCGCCTGCGCGATCGTGTGATGCGCCCACGCCGTCGGCGGGAGTCGGTGTGCCTTCTCGAGGGCGCGCTCGGTGAGCGAGCGGGCGGTGGTCACGTCGCCGAACGATGCGTGGAACAGCGCCGTCGTCGCGGCGCCCTCGGCGAACAGGTGTGTCTCGCCCAACTCGTCGATGTGGTCGACGAGCCCGACGATGTGCGGGAGGTCCTCCGTGGTCATCTCGCCGAGGTGCCACCGCTGGACCCACTCGAAGCCCGCCAGGCGGTTGGCGAACACGCCCCCGGGCATCGACCGCAGCGCCTCGGCCTCCTTCAGCGCGGCGCGGACGTGGCCGGTGTACCCGAGGTGGATGACGCGGTAGAAGTCCAACAGGTCGCGTGTCGGTGGGTCGAGCGCCGGGTCGTTGCGGGCCTCCGCGATGTAGCGCACCGCGTCCGCGTGCCGGTCGGTGAGGGCCCGGACCCAGATCTGCGGCAGGTGTCGCAGGCGCGTCGCCGCGGCCGAGCCCGATCGGGCCAGCCTGTCCAGTCCGTCGACGGCTTCGTGAAGGGTGGCGACGTCGGCGGCGTTGTATGCGAGGTCGGCCAGTCGGACGAGGCACAGCGCCTCGAACTCGGCGTCGCCGGCCGTCCGGGCGCGTCCGAGGGCGTGTTGGACGGCGCGCGTCGCCGCGGCGGGATCGTCCAGCGACGCGTGCGCCGCCTCGACGACGTCGACCGCCGGATCGTCGCCGAGGACGCGCCGGAACTCGGTCGCCAGTCGCCGGCGATCGACGCTGGGTTGGCCGAGGTGCACGTCGGCCGCGAACCTCCGGGCGATACGGCGGAGGCCGTCCAGATCGTCGGCGGCGATCCGATGGTGGACGGCGCGATGGTCCTCGTCGCGCGCCTCGAGCGCGGTGGCGACGGCGCTGTGGGCGGCACGTCGCGTCTCGTCGTCCAGCGCCCGCGTGAGCGCACCGCGAACGAGCTCGTGGAGCCGGACCCGACCGTCGTCGTCCACCGTCGCGAGCGGCACGCCGTCGAACAGCGCGGCCGCGGTCACGCGTTCACCGACGAGTCGAGTGGCGATGTCGTCGTCCACGAGATCGAGGAGGGCGAGGCGACGGCAGTGCGCCAGGCGCTGCGCTTCGATCATCACGACGGCATCGTCGATGAGCGAGTTGATCGCGCCCCAACGCCCGGACGTCCACTCGAGCTCGAGCAGCGCCGGCCACCCGGCGCGCGTCAGTTCGTCCGGTTCGATGCCGCGCATCGCCGCGAAGGTGGAGATCTCCTCGGTGTCGAATGCCAGATCGGGCTCGTCGAGGTGCACGACGTCGCGGAGGTGGCGGGCGGCGGCCAGGTCGGGGATCCGACGGCCCACGAGCAGCAGGTGACCGTTCGTCGGCAGGCCGTCGAGCACCTCGTCGAGCAGTCGGACGGCGTCGTCGCCGAGCCACTGGACATCGTCGACCACGAGACAGATCTCGATCGGCGAGCCCGCCCACACCGCCTCGACGAGCCCCGCTGCGTCGGGGGTGCCGGCGGCCCGCGCGCGCAGCGCCCGCCCGAGCTCGACGGCGAGCGCGGCCGCGTCCCAGCCCGTCGGGGGGACGCGGACGGCGACGTCGGCCGTCCCGGGATCCGACGACGCCTCGCGGACCGCTTGGCCGACCAGCGTCGACTTCCCGTAGCCCGGCCCGGCCTCGACGAGAGTCAGCCGACGCGTGAACCTCCCGGCCAGCTCGGGCAGCAAGCGCGAGCGGACGACCTCACCGCTCCCACCCTTCATGGATCCAGATCTTGCCATCCGGCCGTGAGCTCTGATGCGGTCGGGAGGACCGTCCGGTCATCAAGTACCGTCGCCGTCGTGACGACCGCCGTCGCGCGCCACCCGCATCTCGCCGAGCCGTGCCCCGACGGGTGGGTCCGCGTCGACCTGCACAGTCACACGATGTGGAGTGGCGACAGCACGACCACGCCCGACGAGGTCGTCGAGGCGGTGGCAGCGGCCGCGATCGACGTGTTGTGCATCACCGACCACAACGCCATCGCCGGGGCCGTCGAGCTCGCCGAGCGGCTGCCGTGCCGGGTCGTGGTCGGCGAGGAGATGCGGACCAGCCACGGCGAGCTGATCGGGCTGTTCCTCTCCGAGCGCGTGCCGATGGGTGCATCGCCCGCCGAGACGGCCAGGATCATCCGTGACCAGGGCGGCGTCGTGTACGTCCCGCACCCGTTCGACCCGATGCGGCGCAACCTGGCGACGCCGGCGCTCGAGGCGCTCGTCGCCGACGGTCTGGTCGACGCGATGGAGGTGCTCAACGCCAAGACCTCGCTCGCCAGTCTCAAC
>SKSP01000429.1 GCA_007122945.1 Ilumatobacteraceae bacterium
CCGCCGAGCTCGAGGGCGAGGCCACCAACCGGGCGATCCAGCTCGCCAAGGTGGCCGGCAACGTCCCGCTGTACGTCGTGCACATGTCGGCGTCCGAGGCGCTCGAGGAGGTCGCCGAGGCCCAGCACCGCGGCCAGAACGTGTTCGCCGAGACGTGCCCGCAGTACCTGTACCTGTCGCTCGAGGACCAACTCGCCCGGCCGGGGTTCGAGGGTGCCAAGTGGGTGTGCTCGACCCCGGTGCGCACCAAGCACGCCCACCACCACCGCGACCTGTGGAAGGGCCTGCGGATGAACGAGCTCGCCGTCGTCTCCACCGACCACTGCCCGTTCTGCATGAAGGACCAGAAGGAGCTCGGCCTCGGCAACTTCTCGGCGATCCCGAACGGCATCGGCGGCGTCGAGCACCGCATGGAGCTGATCTACCAGGGCGTCGTGAACGGCGAGATCAGCCTCGAGCGCTGGGTCGAGACGTGCTGCACCACGCCGGCGCGCATGTTCGGGATGTACCCGACCAAGGGGGCGATCGTCCCCGGCGCCGACGCCGACGTGGTCGTGTGGGACCCGAACGGCCACACCACGATCGGCATCGACCACAAGCACCACATGAACATGGACCACTCGGCCTACGAGGGGTTCGAGATCGACGGCAAGGTCGACACCGTCATGTCGCGCGGCACCGTCGTGATGTCCGACGACACGTTCCACGGGCACGCCGGCCACGGCCGCTTCGTGAAGCGCGGCCTGTCGCAGTACCTGCACTGACGTGCTCGCGCCGAACGCTGCACAGATCCCTGCAACGAGTTCCGGGAGGGACGCACCATGAACGAGATACACCACTGGATCGACGGCCGGGTGGTCGAGGGCACCTCGGGTCGCACCGGCGTCGTCTTCAACCCCGCCACCGGCGAGCAGTCGGGCGCGGTCGACCTGGCCTCCGCCGCCGAGGTCGACGCCGCGGTCGCCGCCGCGAAGGCGGCGTTCCCCGAGTGGCGCGCGGCGACGCTGTCACGGCGCGCCGAGGTGATGTTCCACCTGCGCGAGCTGGTCGACGCGAACCGCAAGGAGATCGCCACCTACCTGACGAACGAGCACGGCAAGGTGCTGTCGGACGCGCTCGGCGAGGTCGCCCGCGGCCTCGAGAACATCGAGTTCGCGTGCGGCATCCCGCACCTGTTGAAGGGTGGCTACAGCGAGCAGGCGGCCGGCGGGGTCGACGTGTACTCGATCCGTCAGCCGCTCGGCGTCGTGGCCGGTATCACGCCGTTCAACTTCCCGGCGATGGTCCCGATGTGGATGTTCGCCAACGCGCTGGCGTGCGGCAACACGTTCGTGTTGAAGCCGAGCGAGAAGGACCCGTCGGTGTCGTTGTTCCTCGCCGAGCTGCTCGAGAAGGCGGGGGTGCCGGCCGGCGTGTTCAACGTCGTGCAGGGCGACAAGGTCGCCGTCGACCGCATCCTCGAGCACCCCGACATCGCCGCCGTCAGCTTCGTCGGCTCGACGCCGATCGCGAGGTACATCTACGAGACGGGCACCGCCAACGGCAAGCGGGTGCAGGCCCTCGGCGGGGCGAAGAACCACATGCTCGTGCTCGCCGACGCGGACCTCGACATGGCCGCCGACGCGGCCGTCGGCGCGGCGTACGGCTCGGCCGGCGAGCGCTGCATGGCGGTCAGCGTGGTGGTCGCCGCCGAGGCGATCGCCGATGATCTCGTCGCCAAGGTGGCCGAGCGCATCCCGGCGGTCACGGTGGGCAACGGCCACGAGCTCGACAACCAGATGGGCCCGCTGATCACCGGCGAACACCGCGACAAGGTGGCCGGCTACGTCGAGGGTGCCGTCGCCGAGGGTGCCACGGTGGTGGTCGACGGTCGTGCAGGCGACGTGCCGAGCGAGGGCTTCTTCCTCGCCCCGAGCCTGATCGACGGTGTGCGGCCCGGGATGTCCTGCTACGACGACGAGATCTTCGGCCCGGTGCTGTCGGTGGTCCGGGTGAAGGGCTACGAGGACGGCGTGGAGATGATCAACGCCAACCCGTACGCCAACGGCACCGCGATCTTCACCCGCGACGGCGGCGCCGCCCGCCAGTTCCAGTTCGACGTCGAGGTCGGCATGGTCGGGCTCAACGTCCCGATCCCGGTGCCGGTCAGCTACTACAGCTTCGGTGGCTGGAAGGCGAGCCTGTTCGGCGACACCCACATGTACGGGCCCGAGGGCATCAACTTCTACACCCGCGGCAAGGTCGTCACCAGCCGCTGGCCCGACCCGGCCACCAGCGCCGTCGACCTCGGCTTCCCCCAGAACCGATGATGATGGTCTCGCTCGTCGGCCCTCCGGTTCTCCTCGCTGGACTGCGGCTCGTCGCTGGCGCTTCCCTCGCCGCGCCTGCCCGTCTCTGCGCCACAGGGGAGGACATCTGATGGACGTAGGTGTCGTCCTGCAGACCACGCCGCCGTCGGCGCGGGTGGTCGACCTCGCCCGACGGGCCGACATGTACGGCTTCAGCCACGTGTGGACCTTCGACAGTCACATCCTGTGGCAGGAGCCGTACGTCATCTACGGCCAGATCCTGGCCGCCACCCGCAACGTGGTGGTCGGACCGATGGTGACCAACCCGGCCACCCGCGACTGGACGGTCACCGCCAGCCTGTTCGCCACGCTCAACGAGATGTACGGCAACCGCACGGTGTGCGGCATCGGTCGCGGCGACTCGGCCGTGCGCGTCACGAACGGCAAGCCGACCACGCTCGCCACGATGCGCGAGGCCACCCACGTGATCCGCGAGCTCGCCAACGGCCGCAGCGTCGACTACAAGGGATCCACCATCACCCTCCCGTGGGCCGGCAAGAGCCGTCTCGAGGTGTGGGGGGCGGGCTACGGCCCGAAGGCGCTCGCCACCGTCGGCGAGACCTGCGACGGGTTCATCCTGCAGCTCGCCGACCCGTCGATCACCGAGTGGACGATCGCCGCCGTGCGCGAGGCGGCGGCCGCCGCCGGCCGCGACCCCGACGACGTCACGATCTGCGTCGCCGCGCCCGCGTACGTCGGCGACGATCTCGCGTACCTGCGCGACCAGACGCGCTGGTTCGGCGGGATGGTCGGCAACCACGTCGCCGACATCGTCGCCCGCTACGGCGAGTCCGCCCCGGTCCCGCAGGCCCTCACCGACTACATCGCCGGCCGGCAGGACTACGACTACAACGAGCACGGTCGGGCCGGGAACACCCACACGGCGTTCGTGCCCGACGAGATCGTCGACCGGTTCTGCATCCTCGGGCCCGTCGAGGAGCACCTCCGGCGACTGCACGAGCTGCGCGACCTCGGGGTCGACCAGTTCGCCGTGTACCTCCAGCACGACGGCAAGGACGCCACGCTGGACGCCTACGGCGAGCACGTCATCCCGGCGATC
>SKSP01000134.1 GCA_007122945.1 Ilumatobacteraceae bacterium
CCACCGACAACAGGGCGACACCGCCGCCGCCACCACCGCCCTGCGGACCGCCATCTCGCTCACGACCGACCCCGCCGCGCGAGCCCACCTCGAGGCTCGCCTCGCCGATCTGTCCGGCGGGCCATGACGGCGGGACCGGTGCCCGCGGACTCCTGTTGTAGACTTCTGAACCTCACTCGAAGTCAACTACTTGCCAGGCGGACATGTCTCACGACCACCACCACACGTTCAGCATCGGCGCCGTGGCCGAGCGCACCGGCGTCTCGACCTCGGCACTCCGGTTCTACGAATCCCAGGAACTGATCTCGGCGGAGCGCTCGGACAGCGGCCACCGCCGGTACCCGCCCGACGTCATCCGCCGGGTGTCGTTCATCCGGCTGGCCCAACAGGTCGGCCTGTCGCTCGACGAGGTCCGCAGCGCGCTCGAGTCGCTCCCCGGCGGACGGACCCCGAACCAACGTGACTGGGAGCGGCTCGCCAGTTCGTGGACACCCCGCCTCGACGAGCAGATCGGCATCCTGGTGCGCCTGCGTGATCGCTTGACCGGCTGCATCGGCTGCGGGTGTCTGTCGCTGAAGGCGTGTCAGATCCTCAACCCCGACGACGAAGTCGCCGATCGCGGCCCCGGCCCACGGTACGTGCTCGATCCCGACTGACGCGACCGGCTGGCGTCGACGATCATCCCCGCGTTGCGGTGACCAGGAGGCCGGCGCCGCGCATCCGGACAGCCCCCGACTCCTCGAACCTGCGGAGCTCGTCGCGCATCGCGTCGAGGGCGCGAGTGACGATCGCCGCGTCGAGCCCGTCGAGCGCGTGCCGGATGGGGCCCCATCCGGCGAGGAACTCCGTGGCGTCGGCGGCGTCGCGACCCCACACCTGGCTGGCGTCCACGGGCGTCACGGTGATCTCGGTGAAGCCGGCCGTGGTCAACACGCCGCGCACGACCGCCGGGTCGGACAACGAGAACGGTCCCCCATCGGCCGCGTCGGTCGCGTCGGCCGCGTCGTCCTGGTCGGGTCCCGGGAGGTGCGCCGCGAGCGCGGCGAGCACCCGGCCGAGGTCGTGGTCGGCCAGCGGGCGCATCGACACGAACGCGAGGCGGCCACCCGGCCGCACGGCGGCGCCGATGTTCGAGAACGCCGCGACCAGGTCGTCGAAGAACATCACGCCGAAGCGGCTGAGGGCGACGTCGAAGCTGGCCGCGGGGAGCGGGTGGACCTGGGCGTCACCGCGGACGAACGACACGTTCGCCACCCCCTCGGTCACGGCGATCCGGCCAGCACGGTCGAGCATGGGCGCCGACAGGTCGATCCCGACGACGTGGCCGGGGGACGCCCGGCGTGCCGCCGCCCGGGTGGTCTGGCCCGTGCCGCAACCGACGTCGAGCACCCGGTCGCCCGCGACGACCGCGGCCGCGTCGAGGAGCGGCTCGTCGAAGCCTTCGTTCACGGCCTCGTACCGTCGGTGGTGGTCCGCCCAGTGAGTGCCCTCGTGGCCGTTCCACGCCGCGGCCTGACCGGCGTTCACCTCCGGGACCGATGTCGTTCCGGTCGTCGCGTCCATGTCCATCCCCCTCGCTGTTCTTCTCGCTGTTCTTCTCGACGTTCCTCTCGACGTGCCTCGGTGCTCGTCGTCCGCATGAGCGTACGTTGTACTCCTACGTTCGACAACCGTCCACTCACTACGATCGGCGTGTGCCGCGGCCGAGGACCCTGACGCCCGAGTCGATCGGCGCGGCGGCGTTGACGGTGGTCGACCGGGGCGGCCTCGGGGCGTTGACCATCCGCGCCGTCGCGGCCGAGCTCGACGTGGGGGCGATGTCGCTGTACCGCTACGTGTCGGGCCGATCCGAGATCGAGGCGCTCGTCGTCGAACGGGTGCTGAGCGGCATGGACGGCGAGACGGATGCGACGCTGCCATGGGATCGTCGGATCCTCGCACTGGCACGACGGGCCCGAGACGCCGCCCGGACCCACCCGGCCGCCTCGCCGCTGCTGGTCCAGCACCGCCACCGCGCGGCCGGAACCCTCGCCTGGGGTGAGGCCGTCCTGGGTGCACTCGCCGATGCAGGGCTCGACACCGTCTCACAGGTGGTCGCGTTCCGCTCGCTCCAGGCGTTCGTGTTCGGCACGGTGCTGATCGAACAACACGGTCCGCTCGCCGGTTCGGGCACCGAGCAACTCGCCGAACGGGCCGAACGGCACCCCCACATCGCCGCGACCGCGACCGCCGCGCTCGCCCTGCAGGCCGACGACGTCTTCGATGCCGGGTGCGAGCTGTGGATCGCCGGGATCGCGGCTCGTCCCGGGGCGATCAGGCCGACCAGTGGGGGTCGCGACCGGTGAACGCGATCAGCTTCGTCACGACGTCCGCGTCGTCGGCGACGTCCACACGCGGCCCGTAGTGGCCGCTCGCTCGCAACGCTTCGTCGATCGGCTCCATGCCGACGAGCATCTCGCGAGCGATCCCGGTGTCGAGCGACTCGTCGAGACCGGTGGCGCGAGCGAGGTCCCAGGTGTGCACGAGCACGTCGCCGAGCATGATCGTCCCGATCGCGAACTCGACGGTCTGCCGTCCGGGCGGGCCGAGATCGATCTCCGTCGCCGCTGCGGCCGGATCGTCGAGGAGCGCCTGGAGCCCGTCTGCGAGCGTGGTCCACGTGGCCACGGGGTCGTCGTCGACCGACGGCACCGGACCGATGTCGGCCCCACCGCCGGCGAGCATGGCGGGCATCCACTCCCCCATGTGGCGCACGATGTCCCTGGCCGCCCACCCGTCGCACGGCGCCGGGCGTTCCCACCCGTCGGGAGTGACCTCGTGCGCGCGATCGGTGAACCGGCCGGCGACGCGTCGGAACCGCTCGGCGGTGGTGTCGGATCGAGCGAGCAGCCCGTCGAGACGGTCGAACGTCTCCTGCATGCCGGCCTCCATGCCGGACTCCACGTGACCGTCGCGCGCCTCGCGAGTGGCGTGCTCGACCAGGGTCCGCAACGTCGTCACGCCGCCGACCTCGTCGAGGGTCATCGTGTTGAGCGACTCGGCATCGGGGAAGCCCTCGAAGACCTCGGTGGTCACGATCCGCTGCTCCGCCAAGATCTCGCGGTACGTGCCGTGCCAGCCCAACTCGATGCCGTCGTCCCCGCGGGCGACGTAGCGCCACGTGCCTCCCTCCCGGAGGTCGACCTCGCACGACACGAGCGGGCACCAGCTGGGGCCCCACCAGCGAAGGAGGTGGCGGGGTGTCGTGAGCGCCTCCCACACCAGGGCGCGCGGCGCCTCGAACGATCGGGTGATGAGGATGGTCGTGTCGGTCGGCAGCGACACGGTCGCCGTGCCGTGGTGGGTGGTCATGGTGTCGTTCCTCTCGCCGGACGGTGTTCGTCGGGTTCATCGGGTTC
>SKSP01000483.1 GCA_007122945.1 Ilumatobacteraceae bacterium
ATCGTCGGGCGGGCCACCCACCTGCACCCGCTCGTCGTGCTCGTCTCGTTGACCGCCGGCGCCGTGACGCTCGGCATCCTCGGCGCGTTCCTCGCCGTGCCGATCGCCGCCAGCATCATCCGGGCCGTCAGCTACGTCCTCGAGCGCGACCCGGAGCTGGAGGTCGACCCGACCGGCAATGTGCCGGCGGTGGAGGACCACCTCCCCCCGGAGTGATCTCCGATCCGTGCTCGGACACTCCGGGTACACCCGTTCGGTGATAGCCTCCACGCCGATGCCCCCCAGGAAGCGAGCCTCCGCCGACCGGCCCACGATCACCGTGCGCGGTGCGCGCGAGCACAACCTCCGCGACGTCAACGTCGAGATCCCGCGCGACAAGCTGGTGGTGTTCACCGGACTCTCGGGCTCGGGCAAGTCGAGCCTCGCGTTCGACACCATCTACGCGGAGGGCCAACGCCGCTACGTCGAGTCGCTCAGCTCGTACGCCCGGCAGTTCCTCGGGCAGATGGACAAGCCCGACGTCGACGTGATCGAAGGCCTGTCGCCGGCGATCTCGATCGACCAGAAGTCGGCCAGCCGCAACCCGCGCTCGACGGTCGGGACGATCACCGAGGTCTACGACTACCTGCGGCTGCTGTACGCACGCATCGGCATCCAGCACTGCCCGAACGACGGCACGCGGCTCCAGCGCCAGACCCCTCAGCAGATCGTCGACCGCATCCTGCAACTCGACGAGGGCACCCGCTTCCAGGTGCTCGCGCCGGTGGTGCGCGGGCGCAAGGGCGAGTACCACACGCTGCTCGAGGACCTCTCGGGTCAGGGCTACGTGCGCGCTCGGGTGGACGGAGAGATCGTCCAGATCGACGAGTTCCTGCAGCGCGACGAACGCCTCGCCCGCTACGAACAGCACACCATCGAGGTCGTCGTCGACCGGCTCGTGCTGCGCGAAGGCATCGAGCGCCGCCTCACCGACTCGCTCGAGACCGCACTGGCGCTCGCCGAGGGTGTCGCCGAGGTCGAGCTCGTGGCGCGCGAGGGTGAGGGCGACAGCGAGACGCTGACGTTCTCCCAGCACCTCGCCTGCCCCCAGTGCGGCACCAGCTACGACGAGCCGGCGCCGCGGAACTTCTCGTTCAACTCGCCGTACGGCGCGTGCCCCACGTGCGACGGCCTCGGCACGACGTTCGAGGTCGACCCCGAGCTCGTGGTGCCCGACCCCGACGCGTCCGTGAGCGACGGTGCGATCGCGCCGTGGCGCAGTGCCCACACCCAGTACTTCCAGCGGATGCTCGCGTCCGTCGCCGACGAACACGGCATCGACCTCGACGCGCCGTGGGGCTCGTTGACGGCGAAGCAGCAGAAGCTCCTGCTGCACGGCACCTCCGGCAAGCTCACCGTGCGCTACAAGAACCGCTATGGCCGGACCCGCACCTACACCACCGAGTACGAGGGCGTGATCCCGTGGATCAAGCGTCGCCACGAGGGCGCCGAGAGCGACTGGTCACGCGAGCAGTACGAGGGCTACATGCGCGAGGTCCCGTGCTCGGCCTGCGGGGGTGCCCGGCTCAAGCCGGCGACGCTCGCCGTGCTCGTCGACGGCAAGCACATCGCCGAGGTGTGCGACATGTCGATCGGCGAGTCCGCCAAGTTCCTCGCCGCGCTCGAGCTCTCCGAACGCGACCGGCTGATCGCCGAGCGCATCACCAAGGAGATCAACGCCCGGCTCGGGTTCCTGCTCGACGTCGGCCTCGACTACCTCACGTTGTCGCGGTCCGCCGGCACGCTCGCCGGCGGCGAGGCGCAACGCATCCGGCTGGCCAGCCAGATCGGCTCGGGGCTGGTCGGCACCCTCTACGTCCTCGACGAGCCGTCGATCGGGCTGCACCAGCGCGACAACCGGCGCCTGATCGACACCCTGACCCGGCTGCGCGACCTCGGCAACACGGTGATCGTCGTCGAGCACGACGAGGAGACGATCCGCGAGAGCGACTGGATCGTCGACATCGGCCCGGGCGCCGGCGAGCACGGTGGCGGCATCGTGTACAGCGGTCCCGTCGCGGGCATCACCAAGGTCAAGGAATCGATCACCGGGCAGTACCTCGCCAACCGCAAGCAGATCCCGGTGCCGGGCGAGCGTCGGCCGCCCGGGGAGGACCGCTTGCGCATCATCGGGGCGCGCGAGCACAACCTGGCCGACATCGACGTCGAGATCCCGCTCGGGTGCTTCGTCACCGTCACCGGCGTGTCCGGTTCGGGCAAGTCGACGCTCGTGCGCGACATCCTGCTCCCCGTGCTGATGCAGCGCATCTACACGTCCAAGACGCCGGCCGGCAAGCACAAGCGGATCGAGGGGATCGAGCACCTCGACAAGGTGATCGACATGGACCAGTCCCCGATCGGGCGCACCCCGCGGTCCAACCCGGCCACGTACACCGGCGTGTTCGACCACATCCGGAAGCTGTTCGCGGCCACGAACGAGGCGAAGGTGCGCGGCTACCTGCCGGGCCGCTTCAGCTTCAACGTCAAGGGCGGTCGCTGCGAAGCGTGCGCCGGCGACGGCACGATCAAGATCGAGATGCACTTCCTCCCCGACGTGTACGTCCCGTGCGAGGTGTGCCACGGCGCCCGCTACAACCGCGACACACTCGACGTCGAGTTCAAGGGCAAGAACGTCGCCGACGTGCTCGACATGCCGATCGCGGAGGCCGTCGAGTTCTTCTCGAACCAGCCGGCGATCGCCCGTCACATGCGGACGCTGATGGACGTCGGGCTCGGCTACGTGCGGCTCGGTCAGCCCGCACCGACCCTGTCGGGCGGCGAGGCCCAGCGGGTGAAGCTGGCCTCCGAGCTCGCCAAGCGCTCGACGGGCCACACGATCTACCTGCTCGACGAGCCGACCACGGGGTTGCACTTCGACGACGTCCGTCGGTTGCTCACCGTGCTCTCGCGCCTCGTCGACCAGGGCAACACCGTGCTCGTGATCGAGCACAACCTCGACGTCATCAAGACCGCCGACTGGCTGATCGACCTCGGCCCGGAGGGTGGCTCCGGTGGCGGACGCGTCGTGGCGGAGGGTCCGCCCGAACAGGTCGCCGCCTCCGAGGGGAGCCACACCGGTCGGTTCCTGCGCGAGATCCTGTCGTGACGACGTCCGGGGGCGGGGCCGGCGTCGACGCCGAGACCGGGTCCGAGGTCGAGGTCGACCCGGCGGCGCACCTCGATCCGGGTGAGCGGCACGCGCTCCAACGCCGCACGATCGCGACCGTCCGGCTGGCGACCGTGCCCGGTCAGGCGGCCGTCGCCGGCTCGGTGGCCGTCGTGTCGCTGCTCGCCGGCGAGCTGCTCGGCTCCGATCGCTGGGCCGGGCTCGGCGGTGCGGCGTTCACCGCCGGGGCC
>SKSP01000038.1 GCA_007122945.1 Ilumatobacteraceae bacterium
CACCGGGACGGACCTCCCCGACCACCGCTGCACGGAGTTCGCCCGCCTCGCAGACGGTGTCGCGGCGATGGACGCCGAGCTCACCGAGCGGCGCGCCGAGGTCGCCCGCGCCCACGACGAGTGGGTCGCCACCCTGCGTGCCCTCCTGCCCGCCCACGTCGCGAGCCGCATCGACGCCGGCGACACCGCGCTGCTCGAGCTGGCGCCGGCGGCGACGGTGACGGTCCTGGTGCTCCACGGCGCCGATGCCCACGACGTCGGACGTGCCGACCTCGACGCCGTCCTCGACGTCATCGACACGGTCGCCGAACGCCACGCCGTCGAGCGCGTGAAGTTGCTCGGCGACAGCTGCTTCACCGTGGTCGGGCACCGCCAACCGCTGCTCGACCACGCCCGACGGGCGGCCGAGTTCGCCCGCGAGGTGATCGGCGCGGTCGACGACCTCCACGGCCGCCACGACCCCGACGACCGCCACGATCGCCACGACCCCCACGACCCCGACGGTGGAATCGCGCTCGCTGCCGGCCTCGCGAGCGGTCCGGTGTCGACCGGCCTCGGTGGGAGCGACCGGCTCGTCTACGACGTCTGGGGCCGCACCGCCACGATCGCCTACGAGCACGCCCGACGGGCCGGACCGGGCACCGTCGAGATCGATGCCTCGACCGCTGAACGCTTGCCCGCCGCGAGCCGGACCGCCGCGAGCCGGACCGCCGACCGCGGCTCGGCCGATCCGGGGGAGGCCACCCGATGACCGGTTCGACCGAGATCGCCTGGATGGTCGCGCTGATCGTGGGTGTCCCACTGCTCGTCGTGCTCGCGGGCGAGCTCGGCGGACGACTCCGCCAGCGCGAGTCCCCCCTCGCCACCCCCGTCGACCTGCTGCGCACCTGGGTGCTCCCGCTCGCCGTCGCCTACGTGCTCGTGCGGATCCTGCTCACGGACGCCGACGCGATCGCCACCCGGGTCCTCGCCAGCGCGACCGTGCTCGCCGCGGCGATCACCGCCGTCGCCGCACTCCGGGTGCTGTCGGAGCGGTTCCGCCGACGCGACCCCGACGACCGCCGGCGCCGACCCCCGCAGCTGCTGCTCGCTCTCCCCCGCCTGCTCGTCGTGATCGTCGCGGGGTGGCTCCTGCTCGACGAGGTGTGGGGCGTGTCGGTGTCGAACGCGTTCGCCGCCCTCGGTGTCACCACCTTGATCGTCTCGCTCGCCCTGCAGAGCACCCTCAGCGGACTGGCGTCCGGGCTGTTGCTGCTCGCCGACCAACCGTTCCGGCCCGGCGAGTGGATCCGCGTCGACGACCTCGAGGGTCAGGTGGTCGACGTCAACTGGCGCTCGACGCGGCTCCGCGACCGCAACGGCGACCTGCTCGTCGTACCCAACTCGTCGCTCGCCACGGCGACGGTCGTCAACTACGACCAACCCGAACGGCTGCACCGGATCACACTCCCGGTGCAGGTCGCCTTCTCCAACCCGCCCTCGCGGGCGGTCGACATGCTGCTGTCCGCGGCACGCAGCACTCCCGGCGTGCTCAGCGAGCCGCCACCCGACGTCAAGGTGACCGCCGTCGACGACCCGCTGATGACCTACGAGGTCCAGGTGTGGATCGACGATCACACCGTCACCCCGCGCGTTCGCAGCGACCTGGCCGCGCTCGTCTGGTACTGGTCGGCGCGCCTCGACGTGCCCCTGCCGAGCCCGGCCCAGGACCTCTACCTGTGGGACGGAGCGACCGTCGCCGGCGAGCGGACCGTCGGGGCGGACCGGCGCCGCGAGCTCCTCTCGATCTCGCCGCTGCTGGCCGCGCTGCCCGCCGCCGAGCTCGGACGACTCGCCGACGCGGCCCGCCACCAGCGCTTCGCGGCGGGGGAACGGATCGTCCCCGACGTGTCGTCAACGGGTTCGCCGAACCGGTCGGCGAGCACGGCGTCGAACCGACCACCGGACCTGTACGTCGTCGTCGACGGGCGGGCGGCACTCGTCGTCGAGCACCCCGAGCGCGGACGTGTCATCACCGCCGAGCTCGGCGCCGGTGAGCTGTTCGGGTTCGACCTCGTCGCCGCGGCGGCGGTCGTGGCCGTCACCGACTGCGAGCTGGTCGTGGTCGACGGTACGACCGCCGAGATCGTGCTCGCCCGCGACCCCGGCCTCGCCGCCGCGCTCACCCAGCTGGCGGCGAGTCGGGGCCGCCGGATCGAGCGCATCACCCGCACGGAGCGCAGCTCGTGAAGTCGCTGTCGCGCCTGGTCGCGCCGGTCCTCGTCGGCACCGCGCTCGCCTCGCTCGCGATCGTCGCGACGGTCAGCTACGTCACCACCGCCGACCTCGACGAACGCCAGTCGCTCGAGCAGCTCGAGGAGCTCCAGCAGTCGCGCCTGCAGGCCATCGCCGACGGCCTCGAACGCAACCGCCGCTCGGTCACCCTGCTCGCCACCGACCGCGCCGTGGCGACCGCGCTGGTCGACCTGCGCGACGGCGTCGCCGCACTCGAGGCGGCCGCCGACGCGGGCACCGCACTGCTCGACGACGACGAGGAGGCCGCCCTGCGCTCCACGTACGAGGCGCTCGCCGCCGACGAGGGCATCCGCCGTTCGCTCGTCGCCGCCGGCCTCGACGTGCCCACCGCCGCCGAGCTCGTGCCCGTCGATCCGGTCGCCCGGTTCCTGCAGCACGAGCATCTCGCCGTCGGTCCGCCGCGCGCCACCGCGCCCCAACGGGAGCCGGCGCCGGGCGACCCGGGTGCGTCCTACCGCGCCGCCCACGATCGACACCGGGATCTCCTGCGGCGGGCGACCGCGAACCTCGGCTTCGGCGACCTGCTGCTCGTCGACCTCGACGACCGCATCGTGCACACCGTCACCGGCGGCCCGGAGCTCGGCGTCGTGGTCGGCGCCCGTACGGTCGGCGACGGCGGCCTCGCCGAGCTCCTCCGCGACGAGCTGCGTCGGGTCGCGGTCGGTGAGGTCGCGGTCATCGACCTGCACCCGACGCTCGGTACCGCCGGCCGACCGGCCGCGTACATGGCGACCGCCGTTCGCGACGAGCGCGAGGTCGTCGGCGCGGTCGTCGTCCGCCTCGACGTGGAACGCCTCAACCTCTTGATGACCGCCGACGGCCGCTGGCGCGAGGCCGGCCTCGGCGACACCGGCGAGACCTACGTGGTCGGCCGCGACCTGCTGTTGCGGACCGACGCCCGGGGCTACCTGGAGGACCCCGACGACTACCTGCTCCGGCTCCGGGCGACGGGATCCGCCGACGCCGCGGTGAGTGCCGACGCCGTCGAGATCGCCGGGTCGACGGTGCTGACCGAGCGGGTCGACACGCGACCGGTCCGCGCCGCGCTGGACGGCCGCACGTTCGTCGGGCGTGCCGACGACGCCACCGGCACGGACAGCCTCACCGTGGCGTCGCCGCTCGGCGTCGACGGGCTCGACTGGGTGGTGGTGGCCGAGATCTCGCGATCGGAGGCGATGGACGAGTCGTCCCGCCAGCTGCGCGTCCTGCTCGTGCTCGCCGCGGTCTTCCTGCCGCTCGTCGCGCTCGCCGGTGCCCTGTTGGCGTGGTACCTGGTGCGACCCGTCGGCCCCCTCGTCGCCGCGACGGAGCGGATCGCACGGGGCGACCTCGGCACCGACCTCGGCACGGACGACGACACGCACGACGATCTGGACGTGTCG
This sequence comes from Ilumatobacteraceae bacterium, assembly GCA_007122945.1. Taxonomy (GTDB): domain Bacteria; phylum Actinomycetota; class Acidimicrobiia; order Acidimicrobiales; family Ilumatobacteraceae; genus SKSP01. Next base: position 3,678 of record SKSP01000038.1, read on the forward strand.
AGCCGCGACGAGTTCGGACACCTCGCTCGCGAGCTCACCGAGTACGCCCGGGCGATGCGGGCCCAGGCCGACGAGCTCGACGAGGAGCGGCGCGCCCTCGACCGCCTGCTCGCCGCCGTCCTGCCCGCCCGGGCGGTCGACGCGGTGCGCAGCGGCGCCGCCGAGCTCGGCGATCTCGTCGACACCGCCACCGTGGTGACGCTCACGATCGTCGACCACGGCGGTCCGGCCGGCTCACCGGGCGGCCACGACGAGACCACCGCCGAGCACCACCACGACCTGGCCGCCGAGCTGGAACGACTCGCCGGACGTCACCACGCCGAGCGGATCTGGGCCTCCGCCGACCGTCACGTCTACCTGACCGGTCTCGGCCGGCCCGACCACGGCCACGACGACGCCGTCCGGTTCGCGCTCGCGGCCCGGGCGCTCGCCGAGCACACCGCCGACGCGTCGGTCCACCTCGGCGTGGCGGCGGGCACGGTCGCGACCGGCGTCGTCGGTGGCGGCCAGCTGGCGTTCGGGGTGTGGGGTGAACCGGTGCGGGTCGCGCTGGTGCTCGACGCCGTCGGCCGGCCCGGCGAGGTCCTGGTCGAGCGCCAGATGGTCGACCAGCTGCGGATCGACGTCGACATCGTGGACGAACGCCACGTCGACCTCGGCGCCGACGACATCGAGGCGGTCGCACTCGGACCGGCCTGACGGCGACCGGACCGTGCGACGAGCCGGGCGGTCGGCCGGCGATCAGGCCGATTCGCGGTCGAGGCCGGAGCGGACCGCCCAGGCGGCGATCTCGGCCCGACTCGCGAGGCCGAGCTTGGCGAGGATGTTCGACACGTGCACCGCGGCGGTCTTCGGTGAGATGTACAGCCGCTCGGCGAGCTGGGCGTTGGTGATGCCCTCCACGAGCAGCGCGGCCACCTCGCGCTCGCGCTGGGTCAGCTCACCCTCGGCGGAGCGCGGACCGGCCCCCTCGAGCCGGCGGGCGAGCTGCGCGGCCCGATCGCGCCGCACCCCCGGCCAGCGGGCGAGCTCGTGCTCGAGCGCGTGGCGGACCTCGGCGCGCGCCGCGTCGCGCTCGCCGAGCGCGAGCAGCGCCGCCGCCAGCTCGGTCCGCAACGTGCCGACCCAGAACACACTCATCGTCGGGTCGGGATCGTCCACCACCTGGCGCAACGCCTCGGCGGCGCCCGCGTGGTCCCCGGTCGCAGCACGCAGCAGACCCTCCACCGAGCGTCGGACCTCGGCCGCCGCGGGGTGGTCGCCGACCCAGCCGTCGAGGACGTCGCGCCGGACCTCGCCGGGGTCGATGCCGGCCATGAGCATGGCGGTCACCACGCCCATCAGGTCCTCGAGCACGTGGCGCGTGTCGTGGAGTGGCACGTCGAGGAGCTCGGACATGCCGCGACGGGCGGCGGCGAGATCGCCATCGGCGAACGCCAGGACGACCCGGAGCACGAACAGTGGCGAATCGCGGGAGCTGTCGGGGGCGATCGGGGCGAGCGCCTGCCGGGCGGCCGCGTAGCGGCCCTCCTCGTAGGCGATCAGGGCGTCGGCCACGGCGACGAGCTTGACGTCGCCCTGCATCCGCCACCACTGCCGCGCGTCGTTGATCGACCGGCGGTACGCGGCGAGGTCGCCACGCGACCACGCCGCCTCGGCCTCCCACCAGTGCGCCCCGCCGAACATCAACACGTCGACACCGCCGGAGCGGCTCACGCTGGCGAGCTCGGCTCGCAGCTCGCCCGCGCGCTCGCTGCGCGGTGGCAGCTGGTCCAACAGGTTGTTGATCGCCCGGGCGAGCAGGACCGGGTCGTCCACGCGTCGGGCCGCCTCGACCGACCGGGCGAGCGCCTCGGTCGCCTCCGGCCGCGGCCACCCCGACGGTACGGCGGCACTCGCGCCCTCGACCATCGCCCGGGCCCGGATCGAGTCGGCCTCCGGCCCCTCGAGCGACGCGGCGACGGTGAGGGCCCGATCGACGGTGGCGAGCGCGTCCGACGGGCTCGGACCGAGCATCTGCACCTGGGCCAGCGCGACGAGGCCACGGCCCTCGGCGCGCCGGTCGCCGGCGGCCACGGCCTCGTCGACCAGGGCCGTCAACCGCTCGCTGGCCCACGCGAACGCGTCCGGATCGCCGATGTCGCGGCCGAGCCGGCCGATGAACCGGAGCGCCTCGGCACGGTCGTCGACCGCGGTCGCGACCGTCTCCCACCGGCGGGCGTGGCAGGCGGACTCCTCCATGAAACCCAGCCGCCACGCCGCTTCCGTCGCGATCCCGAGCAGCGCCGGATCGTCGGGCTCCTCCGCCAGCCCCTCCGACGCCAGCCGCAGCGCCTGGAAGGTGGAACCCTGCGCCAGGTAGCTCGCCGCCCCCCGGCGCGCGATGCCGGCGATGGCATCGAATCGCCCCGCGCCCACGGCGTGACGGGCGAGCGACGCGGGATCGGCCGCCGGGTCGCGGTGCAACGCCTCGGCGCACCGCTCGTGGAGGCGGCGGCGCTCACGGCCGAGCAGTTGCGCCTCGACGGCATCGGCCATCAGCCCGTGCGCGAACCAGAACACGTCGTCGGCCGACTCGACCACCACCCCGGCACCGACGAGGCCGCGGAGGCCGGCGACGGCGTCGTCCTCGTCGAGCCGGGCGACCTCGGCGAGCAGGTCGAACGAGGACGGTCGGCCCAGCACGGCGAGGGCGTCGAGCAGCGTCCGCTCGGCCGGGGCGAGCGCGGCGATCTGCTGACGCACGGCCTCGTCGAGCGACCAGGGCAACGCCGCCGTGAGGACGTCGTCGGCCACCGAGTCGGGACCGCAGCACCGCAACAGCTCCTCGACCACGTACGGGACGCCGCCGCTGCGACGGTACAGCGCCTCGACCACCGCCGACGACGCCGGCCCACCGCGGATCGCGGCGACGAGCGCGCCGACCTCGGAACGAGCGAGCGGGCCGAGGCGCACCTGCTCGACGTCGTGACGGCGCTCGAGCCGGGCGATCAGCTCGCCACCCGGCGAACCGGGGGTCAGGTCGTCGGGTCGATAGCTGAACATGAACACCGACCGGGGCCACGGCTGCTGGGCGATCCGGTCGACGGCGAGGGCGCTGGCGGCGTCGATCCAGTGGACGTCCTCGACGATCACCACGATCGGGGCGAGCTCGACGGCCGCGGACACGGTCGCGAACACGGCGTCACCCGGGTCGCCGGGGTCGCCCGGGTCGCCCGGGTCGCCAGGGTCGTCGGGCTCGCCGGACGCGACGGACGCGACGGGTCCGACGGGCCGGAACGGCGCCGTCGGGTCGCTGCGGCACGTCATCGTCGCGACCGTGTCGTGGGCACGCCCGACCGAGCCCGGCCGTGCGCTCATGGTGAACACGGTCGTGCCGGCCGGCACCTGGGCGACCAGCTCGCGGAACAAGCGGGTCTTGCCGATGCCGGCCTCGCCGGTCACGATGGCGACCTCGGGCCGGTCGCACGACGCGACCTCGGCCGCCTCGACGAGGTCGCACAGCCGCTGGAGCGCGGTCGAGCGACCGATCATCTCGGCGCTCGAACCCTCCCGGCCGGACAGCACGCGGCGAGGTTACCCCTCCGGCCCCGCCGCGTCGGGGGGACGTTCGAGATGACGGGGGATGCGCCGTTCGAGGATCCGGCGCACCCCCCGGACCTGGCGGCCGCGGCGCTCGCGGGCGGCGCGGTCGAGCAGCTCACGGTGCCGCTGGTGGGCGATGTCGAGTGAGGTGGACGGGTGCGAGAACATGACCTCATCGTGACGATCTGAGGTATCCCGGCACATCGGGCGATCGACCTATTCGCGCCCCGACACGTACGCATTTCGGGTGACTCACTACGTTGAGCGCCATGCCGATCAGCGTCGAAGAGTTCCGTGACGAGGTGACCGCCTTCCTCGAGGCGAACGCCTCCCGCAAAGAGGCGGAGAAGAAGTTCGTGTGGGGCGAGGGCTCCGACAAGGTGGCGATGTTCGAAGAGCGCGACCGCGACGTCGAACAGCAGATGCTGACCGCCGCCTGCGAGTGGCGGGCGCTGCGATTCGACAACGGCCTGGGCTGGATCACCGGGCCGGCCGAGTTCGGCGGCCGCGACCTCACCAACGCCCACCAGCGCGCCTACGACCAGCTCGAGTCGAGGTTCGACGTGCCGAACCAGAGCTTCTTCACGATCGGGCTCGGCATGGTCGCCCCCACGATCCTGGCCCACGGCAGCGACGAGGCCAAGCAGGAGTACCTGCGGGCGATGTACCGCGGCGACATCGTCGGCTGCCAGCTGTTCTCCGAGCCGGGCGCCGGCAGCGACCTCGCCAGCCTGCAGACCAGGGCCGAACGCGACGGCGACGAGTGGGTGATCACCGGTCAGAAGGTGTGGACCTCGGGCGCGCACTACAGCGACATCGGCGAGGTGATCGCCCGCACCGACGCCGACCTGCCCAAGCACAAGGGACTCACCGGGTTCGTGGTCGACATGCGCGCGCCCGGTGTCGAGATCCGCCCGCTGCGCCAGATGACCGGTGGGGCCAGCTTCAACGAGGTGTTCTTCAACGAGGTGCGGGTGCCCGACCGCGACCGCCTCGGCGACGTCAACAACGGCTGGAACGTGGCACTCACCACGCTGATGAACGAGCGCGCCGCGATCGGCGCCGGCGGTGGGGGCGGCGGGGGCAACCTGCTGACCCGGGTCATCGAGATGGTGCGGGCGTTCGGGCTCAGCCAGGACCCGCTCGTGCGCCAGGGACTCGCCGACCTCGTCATCCGCAGCAAGGTGCAGAACTACAACAACCAGCGCGCCATGGACAAGATCCGTCAGGGGCAGCTGCCCGGACCCGAGATGAGCATGGCCAAGCTGGCCGGCACCGAGAACATGATGCGAATGGGCGACTTCGTGTCGACCGTGCTGGGCCCGAAGCTGGTGGCCGACTCGGGCGAGTGGGGCACCTACGCCTGGAGCCAGCTCGTGGCGGGCACCCCGGGCGCCCGGATCGCCGGCGGCAGCGACGAGGTGATGCGCAACATCGTCGGCGAGCGCGTGCTCGGCCTCCCCAAGGACCCGGGCATCGACGCCACGTCGCCGTTCCGCGACCTCAAGGTCGGCACCCAGAAGGACTGACCCCGCAACTCCCGTCCGCGCCTCCATCCCCGGCCCTCCCGCCCGGCCCTCCGGTCCGCCGGGTAGCGTGCGGGGCGGTGCCGATCCGACGGGTGCTCGACGGGGCGAGGAACCCGGCGCAGCTCGTCGTCGGCGCCTTCGTCACCCTCGTCGCGGCGGGTACCGCGCTGCTCCGGCTCCCGGTCGCCACCGACGGCCCCGGTGCGCTCGCGATCACCGACGCCCTGTTCCTCGCGACCTCGGCGGCCACCGTCACCGGGCTGAGCACGGTCGACATCTCCGAGCTGTCGCTCGTCGGCGAGCTGGTCGTGCTCGGCCTGATCCAGGTCGGCGGGTTCGGCATCATGACGATCGGCGCCGTCGCCGTCCTGCTGACGGTGCGGCGCGTCGGGCTGCGCCAACGGATGCTCGCCCGCGCCGAGATCGGCGCGGTGAGCCTCGGCGACGTGCGGACCCTCGTCGTCGGCATCGCCAAGCTCACCGTGGTGGTCGAGGCGGCGGTCGCCGTCGTGCTGCTCGTCCGGTTCGCCCAGCGCGGCGACGAGGCCGTCGGGAACCCCGTCTACAGCGCGCTGTTCCACGCCGTCTCGTCGTTCAACAACGCCGGCATCTCGCTCTACTCCGACAGCCTCGAACGGTTCGTCGGAGACCCCGTGCTCGTGGTCGCCATCACGCTGTCGTTCGTGGTCGGCGGGCTCGGGTTCCCCGTGCTCGTCGAGGTGCGCCACCGCTGGCGACCACGCGGCTGGAGCCTGCACGCCCGGATCACCCTGTTCGCCACCGCGGTGCTCCTCGTGGTCGGCCCCGTCGTGGTGCTCGCGCTCGAATGGGGGAACCCCGGCACGCTCGGGTCGCTCGCGACCGGCGAGAAGCTGCTCGCCGGATGGTTCCAGGGCACCACGCCGCGCACCGCCGGCTTCAGCACGGTGGCGATCGGCGAGATGCACGAGCCGACGCTGCTCTTCGTCTCGACGCTCATGTTCGTCGGCGCCGGGCCGGCGTCGACGAGCGGCGGGATCAAGATCACGACGTTCGCCGTGCTCGCGTTCGTGATCTGGGCCGAGGTGCGCGGCGACCGCGACGTCAACGTGTTCCGGCGCCGTCTCTCCGAGAACGTCGTCCGCCAGGCGATCACCGTCGCGCTGCTCGCCGTCGGCCTCGTGATCGGCGCCGCCCTCGCGCTCGTGACGATCAGCGACCTCACGCTCACCCCGGCGCTGTTCGAGGCCGCGTCGGCGTTCGGCACCACCGGGCTGTCGACCGGCGTCACCGCCGAGCTCCCGACCGCCGGCCAGATGCTCCTCGTGGTCGTCATGCTGGCCGGCCGCGTCGGCGTCGTCACGTTCGTCACCGCGCTCGCGCTCCGCACCCGCACGAGGGCGTACCGTTACCCCGAGGAGCAACCGATCATTGGCTGACCGACCGTTCTCGCTGATCCGCCGGCAGGCGGCCGACCACGATCGGCACGCCCGCGAACGCGGCGAGATCGCCGTGATCGGGCTCGGCCGGTTCGGCTCGTCGCTCGCCCGCACGCTGATCGACATGGGGCACGAGGTGCTCGGCATCGACCTCGCCGACGAGATCGTGGCCGAGCACAAAGAGGCGCTCACCCACGTCGTGCAGGCCGACACGACCACCGAGCGCACGCTGCGACAGGTCGGCCTCGCCGAGGTGCACACCGCGGTGGTGTGCATCGGCGACGACGTCGAGGCGAGCGTGCTGACGGCGGTCGCGCTCGTCGACATCGGCGTGCCGAACGTGTGGGCGAAGGCGATCACGTCGGCCCACGCCAAGATCCTCGAGCGGGTCGGTTGCCACCACGTCGTGCGGCCGGAGGCCGAGATGGGGACGCGGGTCGCCCACATGCTGAGCGGCTCGGTGCTCGAGTACCTCGCCCTCGACGACGACTTCGTCATCGCCGAGATGGGGGTGCCGGTTCGTCTCGCCGGACGATCGCTCGGCGAGCTCGGCCTGCGCGCCGCGCACCGGATCACCGTCGTGTGCATCAAGCCCGCCGGCGCGAGCTTCACCTACGCCGAGCGCGACACCGTGCTCGGCCCCGACGACCTCATCGTCGTGGCCGGGCACCGTCACGACGTCGAGCGGTTCGCCAACGCCTGAGCGAGCACCGGCGGGAACTCGTCGGGGGTGCAGGCCGTCACCGTGGCGCCGAGCGCGGCGAGGTCGGCGGCCGCGACGTGATCGTGGGCGGGGGCGCCCTCGTCGCTGAGCGCCAGCAGGCACAGCACCTCGGCGCCGTCACGCACGAGTCGACCGACGTGGGCGCGCATCGCCGTCTCGTCGCCGCCCTCGAACAGGTCGCTGATCAGGATCACGACCGTGTCGCGCGGCCGGGTCACCAACCGACGGCAGTGGCCGAGCGCGGCGGCGATGTCGGTGCCGCCGCCGAGCTGGACGCCGAACAGCACGTCGACCGGGTCGGCGAGCAGCGGCGTGAGGTCGGTGACCGACGTGTCGAACGCGACCAGGTGGGTGCGCAGCGCCGGCATCCGGGCGAGCACGGCGGCGAACAGCGACGCGTAGACGACGCTGTCGGCCATCGAGCCGGACTGGTCCACGGCGATCACGACGTCCTTGGCGAGGCTGCGCCGGCGCCGGGCATGACCGACGAGCCGCTCGGGCACGACGGTCCGGTGCTCGGGCAGCCAGTGCCGCAGGTTGGCGCGGATCGTGTGCGGCCAGTCGATGTCGGCCGGCTTCGGGCGCCGCTGGCGGGCCGATCGGGCGAGCGCGCCGTGCACCGCGTGCCGGGTGCGGTCCTCCAGGTGGCGCTCGAGGTCGGCGAGGACCCGGGCGATGACCTGGCGGGCCGTCGCCCGGGTCTCGTCGGGCAGCATCGCGTTGAGCTCGACGAGCAGCGTGACCAGGTGGAGGTCGGGTTCGACGGTGTCGAGCAGCTCCGGCTCCAGCAGCAGCTGGCGCAGGTCGTAGCGCTCGACCGCGTCGCGCTGGAGCACCTGCACGACCGGGGTCGGGAAGTAGCGGCGGATGTCGCCGAGCCAGCGGGCGACCGCGGGCGCCGAACGGCCGAGCCCGCCCCGGCGACCGGCGCCACCACCCCCACGGGTGCGACGCTCACCGTCGGGCCGGTCGTACACCGCGCCGAGCGCGGCATCGATGCGGACGTCGTCGCCGGACAGTGTCGCGCCCGTCCCGTCGGCGTCCCCGCCGCCGAGCACCATCCGCCAGCGGCGCAGCCGCTCGGACTCCGAGACCCGCAGCGCGTCGCTCACCCGTCGCCGTCGCTCTCGCTCTGGCCCGCGACCGTGCCCGTCACGGGCAGTCCGAGCAGGTGGCGCACGGTCGTCAGCGCGCGCTCGGTGCGGGCGGGGTCGGCACCGGCGCCGTAGGTGACGACGCGGTCGGGCGCGTGACCGGCGACGAGCCGGCCGAGCTGGCGGCGCTCGGCGGCCTCGAACGCGCCGAACGTGCGCCGCAGCAGCGGCACGACGTCGGCGAAGGCCTCCGGGGTCAGCGTGCCGAGCCACCGGTCGAGCACGTCGCGCAGCGAG
>SKSP01000335.1 GCA_007122945.1 Ilumatobacteraceae bacterium
CGGGCGGCCGAGCGGATCCTCACGGCGTCGATCCGGGATCACGACGAGCGGGGGGCGTTCGGGATGTCGGTCGCCCTGCTGCACGACCTCGTCCGGATCGGGGCGAGCGACGTCGCGGCGGCCGCGCATCGCGACCACCGTGCCGTCCAGGGGACGCTGGCGCGGTGTCGTCTCGACCTGGTCGACGCGGTGGGTTCCGGTGATGCGGTGCGGCTCGAACGGACCGCATCGGCGTTCGCTGCGCTCGGGTCGCCGCTGTTCGCCGCCGAGACGTGGGCACTGGCCGCGGTCGAGCATCGTCGTGTCGCCGCGACTCGCGCGGCGGCGACCGCCGTGAGCGCAGCGCTCGAGCTGGTCGAGCCGTTCACCGGATTGAGCACGCCACCGCTGGCGACGTTGTCGGTGGTGAGGCTCACCGCCCGCGAGCGGGAGGTCGCCGAGTTGGCCGCGGCCGGTTGCTCGAGCCGAGAGATCGCCGCCCGCCTCGACCGGTCGGTGCGAACGGTGGAGAACCACCTCCAGCGGGTCTACGACAAGCTGGGTGTCGATGGTCGCCCCGGTCTGGCTCGCGCGCTCGCGGGCGGACCGGCGCCCGTCTGAGTACCACTACTCTGGCGAGGATCCCGCCGCCGTGGTGCGATCGACGGATGCGGTCGGCGACGACGAGTGGGGAGTCCGACGATCGTGGTCTCGCGCACGTGCTGCGCCGGCTCGCGCTCGATCCGCACTTCCTCGACGCGGTGCTCGACGATCCGCTGACCGCGCTCGCGCCGCACCGGCTGAGCGCCGACGACATCTCGGCACTCGCGCTGTGGCTCGATCGTCGTCACCCCGGCCATGGCGTCCGGTCGCTCTTCCACGGCGGGGCCGATGAACGCCCGGAGGCCTCCGCGCGCCAGCGCGAGGAGGGGTGATCGGCCGCCGCCCTGCAGACTGTCGGACGTGACGACCGCCGCCGACGACCGCGACGCCGACGACGCGGCGGCGTCGCGACCGCCGGCGTCCCCGGCGCGGACGACCACGTTCGCGTCGCTCTCCAACCCGACCTATCGGTTGCTCTTCGTCTCGGGCCTGGTCACGTTCCTCGCCGTCCAGGGCCAGTTCGTCGCCCGCGGCTGGCTCGCCAACGAGTTGACCGGTACGAACACCGGGCTCGGTGGGGTGTACATGGCGTTCGGCGTGCCGATGTTGCTGGCCACCCCGTTCGGCGGCGTGCTCGCCGACCGGCTGTCGAAGCGCAACATCCTGCTCGGCGCCCAGATCGCGCTCGGGGCCAGCTCGCTGTGGATCGGCCTCGGTGTGTACTTCGGGTTCGTCGAGTACTGGATGCTGCTCGTCGCGTCGGCCATCGAAGCCGTGTCGTTCTCGTTCTTCGCGCCGGCACGCATGGCGATGACCGGGGAGCTCGTCGGCCGCGAGCTGCTGACGAACGCCATCGTGCTCGGCCAGATGAGCATGAACTCGACCCGCGTGGTCGGCCCCGCGCTGGCCGGGGTGGGGATCGGCATCGCGTGGTTCGGGCTCGCCGGCGTGTACTTCGCGTCGTCGGCCATCTCCTTCGTGGCGTGCGCGCTGTTGCTCCCGTTGCCGGCTGCCCGACGATCCCGCCCGGGCACGTCCCGCTCGCCGGCGCGCGAGTTCGTCGACGGGCTCCGCTACGTCCGGGCCGAGCGCGAGGTCGGCCTGCTGCTGTTGACGTCGTTCGTCGTCGTCATGGTGGCGTTCCCGTACGTCGCGTTCCTGCCGCGGGTCGCGACGGAGCTGTTCGACGTCGGCCCGGCCGGCTTCGGCACGATGTCGGCGGCCTCCGCCGTCGGCGCGGTCGCCGTCTCGTGGTACATCGCCCGCCGCTCGTCGCCGGCCGAGACCCGGAGGATCCAGGTCGTCTCCGGATTCTCGTTCGGCGTGGGAGTCCTGCTGATCGCGGCCTCGCCGACCTACGCCGTCGTGCTGGTCGCGATCCTCGCGGCGGGCGCCGCGGGGGCAGGCTTCCAGTCGATGAACAACTCCCTCGTCCTCGGGCTCTCCGACTTCGAGTACCACGGACGGCTCCAGAGCCTGATGATGCTGTCGTTCAGCGGGTTCGGCATGGCGGCCCTCCCGCTCGGCGCGCTCGCCGACCGCATCGGCCTGCGGCCGACGTTCGTGATCATGGGAACGATCGCGATCGCCGCGGTGGCCACGTACGTCACCGCGAGCCGCCGAGTCGGTCCCGGCGGCGCTCGACAGGGATTCGCCGCGTAGGCGCCGCTCGACAGGGGTTCGCCGCGTAGGCGCCGCTCGACAGGGGTTCGCCGCGTAGGCGCCGCTCGACAGGGGTTCGCCGCGTAGGCGCCGCTCGCGGGGTCGACCGCCATGGGTCGCCGTCGGTCGACATCGGCGCCGCCGTGTGCCAGGGTCGCGCCCGTGGCGACCCCCGACGCCGACCCCGCCACCCTCCGGGGAGACGCCGCCCTCGTCGTGCGGGGGCTCTCCCACCGTTTCGGGCCGCGGCTCGTCCTCGACGACGTCGACCTCACCGTGCCCCAGGGGCGCGTGATCGGTCTGCTCGGCCCGAACGGCGCCGGCAAGACCACGCTCATGCGGATCGTGTTCGGCGTGGTCCGACCCGACCGCGGCTCGGTGACGTGGCGCGGCCGGCCGGCGACCCCCGCCGACCGCAGCACGTGGGGGTACATGCCCCAGGAGCGCGGCCTGTACCGGGACATGCGGGTCCTCGACCAGCTCGTCTGGATCGCCCGCCTCCACGGCCTCGACCGCGCCGTCGCGACCGATCGGGCGATGGACCTGCTCGGGCGCCTGGGCCTCGACGATCGTGCGCGCGACGCGGTCTCCGAACTGTCGGGTGGGATGGCCCAGCGGGTCCAGCTCGCGGCCGCGATGGTCCACGTGCCCGACCTGCTCGTGCTCGACGAGCCGTTCAGCGGGCTCGACCCGACGGCGGTCGAGTTCCTGTCCGCGGTCGTGCTCGACCACGTCGCCGGCGGCGGCACGCTCGTGTTCTCCAGTCACCAGCTCGACCTCGTCGAGGACCTGTGCGAGACGATCACGATGATCGACCAGGGTCGGGTGGTGCTCGAGGGCGACGTCCGTCGGCTGAAGGACGAGAGCCCGGTGCGTCACCTCCGCGTCGACGTCGAGGTCGAGCCGCACTGGATCGCGGGTGCCCCGGCGACGGTCGCGGCGAGCGCGCCCGTGGGCTCGCGCCTCCTGCTCGAACCCGGTGCCGACCCGGCGGCGGTGCTCGACCTCGTGCGGCGGCACGCCGACGTGCGCGACTTCGGTGTGGAGACGCCGTCGTTGTCGGAGCTGTTCCTCGCCGCGGTCGGCCGCTCCGTGGCCGAACCCGTGGACGATGCGGACGCGTCGTCGACGTCGGAGCTCGCGTC
>SKSP01000245.1 GCA_007122945.1 Ilumatobacteraceae bacterium
CAGCCCGACCGCGCCGGACACCGGATGGAGCGCACCTACGAGGTGGCCGCGACTCCGGAACAGGTGTGGGACGCGATCGCGACCGCCGATGGGATCGCGGCCTGGATGGCGCCGACCCGACTGGACCCGCAGGCCGGTGGCGCGGTGTCGTTCGACCTCGGCGAGTTCTGGTCGCACGGCATCGTCACCGACTACACACCGAACCGACGCTTCGCGTACGCAGAACCGTGGCCGAGCCAGCCCGGGATGCCGACCGCTGACCACGATCTGTCGCTGCTCACCCCGATCGCGACCGAGTTCCTCGTCGAAGCAGCGTCCGGCGGGAGTTGCGTGATCCGCGTCGTGACGAGTGCATACGGAACCGGCGCGGACTGGGAGAACGAGTTCTTCGCCGAGATGGTCGACGGCTGGGTCGCGATCCTCGACAACCTCGCCAAGCACCTCGACGAGGTGGTGTCGCGATGAGAACGCAGGACACTCCTCGCCCCGCGCGTCGAGGACCCGTCGCGCAGCCTGGCCGACCGAGCGCTCGCCGGCTGGTTCGGAGCGGTGCGCTCGCAGGCGCGGTCGCTGCGGCGTGCACCACCGTCGTGGCGGCCGGCGCGAGGGCTGCCGGTGTCGATCTCGAGGTCGACGCCGAAACGATCCCGATCGCTGCGTTCGCGTGGTGGACGCTCGTCGGTGCCGCCCTGGGGGTCGTGCTGGCCCGACTCCTCCGCGACCGCCGACGGTTCGTCACGGTCGCCACCGTCGCCGCCGGCCTGTCGCTCGTTCCGGCAATCGCAGCTCCCGACCACACCGCGACCAAGGTCGTTCTGGTGGCAGCGCACCTCTGCGCCGCGGCCATCATCATCCCGGTCCTCGGCCGGAGCCTCACCGCGGTCGACCACGACCACGAGTAGAGCGGCAACGGCCGGCCCGGGCCAACAGCCGGCACCGACAGCACCGGCCAGGTCGATGGTGGAGACGACACCGTCACCCGTTGACGGCGGGACTCGAGAGGGCGTCGAAGTGCTCTGCCATGACGTCCGAACGGAGGTGGGCGACGCGGCGCGCTCTGGAGAGCGACGCCGCTCGACCGGCGGGGCGTGCCGTCAGCGGGTTGCCCGGTGCGCCGTGACCGAGGTCCAGTCGGCGTCGCCGTGCCCGGCGTCGGAGGCAGAGCGGAACATGTGGTGCAGCGCCTCGTAGAGGCCAGGGTCCAGTCCTTGTTCTCGGAGAGAGTCGGTGAACTCAGCCGCCCCGGCCTTCCAGGTGTCGATCGAGGCCTCCACGTCTCGCTCGGCTGGGTCCGGTGTCGCGATCACTCGATCGAGCAGTGACCGGATGTGTCGGGGGTAGAGCTGCAGGGTGAACTCCCGGAACCATTCCAGGGAGATGTCGTTGTCGTGGCAGATCCGCACTCCCTGTAGGAGGCCGACTGCCATGGGAAGGTACGCGAGCAGCACCGCCATCTCGCTGATGTGGGCCGCCCCCGGGGTGTCGTCGACGTAGGTGGCCTGCCCGATCTGCTCGAACCAGTGACGATGTGCCTCCCAGGCGCGCCGCTCGCCCGAGGTGAGGAAGACCCCGGCTCGTGCTCGGACTTCACTCGGGTAGGCGGGGATGGACACGTCCAGGTACGACGCGCCCGCCGAGCTCAGCACGGCAGCGAACGCCCGAGCCTGCTCGGGGGTCCCGAACGAGGTCGAGCCCACCGACTTGCCCGTCAGGTCCTCCTCGGCTTCCTCGACGAGGGCGCGCGCGAGATCGTGGTTCGACACCGACACGATCGTGAGCGGGCTCAGGGTCAGAGCCTCGCCGACCGAATCAGCGACGCGTACCCGCGGCCCCGACAGCGCCTCAGCCTTCTCACTGGTCCGGTTCCACACCGTCACCTGGGCTCCTGAGGCGGCGAGCGCCTCGGCGAGCGCGCTGCCCATCACGCCCGTCCCGATCACCGACACGTCACTCATGTGGCTCGCCTCCCGTTGATGACCACAACGATCGCCCAGACCGTATCCCAGCGATGCATTCTGTGTGCAGCCGCTGCGCCGCTCGATGGTCAGGATCGGAACGTCACGTTCTGATTCGTGCCAGCAAGCGACACCGCGACCGCCCGGCATTCGGTGACCGGTGCATCCGCTACGTTTCTCCTGGTGGTGACGCCCCGCATCGATCAGGTGAACGTCGTCGTCGCCGACGTGCTCGCGGCGGTGCGCTTCCTCGCCGACCTGGGTGTCGACACGCCCGGCACGATGGCTGAGTGGGAGCAGCACCACCAGCCCGTCCCGACGGCGACGTCGGCGCACGGCGGCCACGAGCACGGTCAGCCAACGTTCGACATCGACATCGACAGCAGCGCGTTCGCTCGGTGGTGGGGTGGCTTGCCGTCGTCGTTCGCAGGTGTCGTGATGAACGTGCGAGTCGATGAGCGTGCCGATGTCGATCAGCTCCACGAGCGTGGACTGTCGAGCGGAGGTCGGTCGCTGAAGGCGCCCCACGACGCGTTCTGGGGATCGCGCTACGCCGTTGTCGAAGGGCCCGGCCCGATCATCGTCGGCGTGATGAGCGTGCCGGACGAGGCGCGAAGACATCCCCCGCCCGACCCGCACTCGCTCGCGTGACGGCGCCGGCCGACGCCGTCACGAACGCGGCTCAGCCTGCAGGTAATGGCGCGTCGAGGACCACTCGGAGCTGACGGGCGGACCCGAGGTGCGTTCCGTCGGGGCTCCAGGCGTCGATGTGTTCGTCGATCCAACCGCTCCTGCTCGCAGTGGGGGTGGTGGCCCGCAGCAGTACCCATGGTGATGTCGTGCGACCGACCGCGTCGGCTGGTCGCACGGTGAGCTCCACGGTGGGGACGGGGACCGGCTGGGAGAGCACCGCGGCGTAGGAAGGGGCCAGTGCATCGACGAGCACCATGAAGCGATGGGGTGAGACGGGCTCGTCGTCGTCGAGAAGACGGATCCAGGCGGTGAGCTCGGGGTCGGGTCCGCCGGCGAAGGGTCGCGCGGCGCTGACGGGTCGGATCTCGACCTGTCGGGCGAAGGGGACGAGCCCGGGCGGGACGGAGAACACCGGGCACTCCCTGGGCGCGGGTGCAGGTGGAGGTGGCGGTGCGAGGGCGGGGGATGATCGGTCAGCGCCGTGGGCGAACACCGCAGTGGCGGTGACGTCGACCGTCTCGGTGGTCAGGGCCCGCGCGGTTCGCGTCACCACGTTGCGCCCGGCTCGCAGCAGGCCTGATTCGACGTGGAACTCGTCGCGCACCGGCCGGTGGAACTGCGCGGTGACGCTTCGGAGCGTGCGATCCGGTTCGTCGCGCTGCATCGCTGCGGTCAGCAGCGCGACGACGAGCCCGCCGTGGGCGCCCCCGAACCCCCAGTACGGCTG
>SKSP01000310.1 GCA_007122945.1 Ilumatobacteraceae bacterium
GTCGATCTGGGCCGGGTTTCGCGGCAGGTGCGAGCACTGTGTCGATCTGGGCCGGGTTTCGCGGCAGGTGCGAGCACTGTGTCGATCTGGGCCGGGTTACGCGGCAGGTGCGAACACTGTGTCGATCTGGGCCGGGTGGCGGGGGTGGGGTGGTCGCACGGGGTGGTCACATGGACGAAACGCCCGGGCAACCCTGGCTGCGTACCGTCGGCCATGTGTTGGGGACACCGCAGTGATCGACCACGTCGACCCGTTCATCGGAACCGGCGTGACCGACCTGCCCCCGCCCGAGGGCCTGGCCGCCACCTGGTGGTCGCCCAAGCCACAGGTGGGCAACACCCATCCGGGAGCGTGCTCGCCGTTCGGGATGGTGTCGGCGTGCGCCTACTCGGGGGGTCCCCGACCGGGTACGGCCTGCACGAGATGAGCACCGAGGGCGTGCCGCGGCGGTTGCACGACCACTACCAGGCGTCGGGGTTCACGCACTTCCAGCAGTCGGGCACCGGCGCCATCCGCAAGTACTACAACTACTTCCGCGTCACGCCGATGCTCGAACCGCTCGATGCGCTCGACACCCAGTGGGCACTGAGTGACGAACAGGCCGAGCCCGGCTACTACGCCGCCACCCTGGGTTCTGGGATCCACTGCGAGCTCACCGTCGGCCCGAAGAGCGCAGTGCACCGGTACACGTTCCCCGCCTGCACGAGCTCCCGGCTGGTGATCGACTTCTCGCTCGGCGGGCTGGCGATCGACCACGGTCGCACGGTGCCGGTGCGAGCACAGCTGGAGAGTCTCGGCCCCGGTGTCGCCCGAGGCCAGGTGGTGATGGAGGGCGTGCCGCTGTCGGTGTTCATCGAGGCCGACACGCCCGGCTTCCGGCAGATGCTCTGGTACGACCGCCGGCTGATGGCGGGCGGTACCCGCCTCGACTTCGACGCCATCCGCCAGACGACGCTGCGGCCGTTCGGGTTGCTGCTCATGGGGCCGACCGAGTCGGGGCAGACGGTCGAGCTGCGGATGGGGTTCTCACTTCGGGGCTGCGATCAGGCGCGCCGCAACCTCCACGCCGACTGCGGGCAGCGCGACCGGGCGTTCGACCATCGCCGAGCGGCCACTCGTGACGACTGGCGTGAGCATCTCGGACGGGTTCGTGTGGAGGGTGGTTCGTCGCCCCGACGGACCGTGTTCGCCACGGCGCTCTATCACTCGCTGCTCAAGCCCTGTTTCGCACCCGACGAGAGCCCGTTCTGGCCGAGCGACGGGCCGTTCGTGTTCGACGTCTGCACCATGTGGGACATCTACAAGACGCAGCTGCCGCTGCTGACACCATCGCCCCCGACCGGTCGGTGGAGCTGCTGAACGCGCTGCTCCGCATCGCCGAGGAGGAGGGCAACCTGCCGATCGGGTACCGGATGGCCCGCGGTGCCGACCGGTTCTTCCGTCAGGCGAGCGCGCTCGCCCACACGGCGCTGGCCGATGTCGCCACGCTCGGTCTGCCGGGCATCGACTGGGACTGGGCGCTCGTGCACATGCACGCCGACCTCCGTCGCACGTACGGCGAGGACTTCCTCGACAGCGGGGTAGCCCACCCGATCACCCACACGCTCGACCTGGCGTACGGCTACCGCTGCACGGCGCAGGTGGCCCGACGGGTGGGCGACACGCGGTTGGCAGCGGCGTTCGACGGGTTGGCGGAGCACTGGGTGAATGCGTTCGATCCGGCCACCGGGCTGCTGGTGGACTCGACGTACTACGAGGGCGGCCGCTGGAACTACTCGTTCCGGTTGCTGCACGACATGGCGGCGCGGATCGAACTCGCCGGGGGCGACGACGCGTTCGTGGAACTGCTCGACCGGTTCTTCGGCAACGGCGCCCCGCCGGTCAAGCAGCTCGGCGAACCGCCGTACGGCGACGAGGTGGCCGCCGGCTACGCCTTGGACCGCTTCGAGGGCCTCAACAACGAGCCCGACATGGAGGTGCCGTACGCCTACCACTACGCCGGGCGTCCCGACCGGACGTCGGAGGTCGTGCAGTCGGTGCTCGACTTCCAGTTCGGGACGGGGCGGGGTGGGCTCCCCGGCAACGACGACTCCGGTGGCCTCAGCTCGTGGTACGTGTGGGCGTCGCTCGGGTTGTTCCCGGTGGCCGGACAGCAGGTGTTCCTGCTCGACGCCCCCGCCTTCGCCCACGCACGAGTGCGAACCGGCGAGTCGGACCTCGTGATCGAGACCGACGGTCACGTCGACCGCCAGCCGGGTGAGGCGCCGCAGTACGTGCAGGCGGCGTGGCTCGACGGTCGGCCGCTCGATCGGGCGTACCTGACGGGGGCGGAGCTCCACCGCGCCGACCGGCTCCGGCTCCGGCTCGGCGACACCCCGACCGGGTGGGGTCGGAGCGAGCGCCCACCGTCCGTCTCGAACCCGCCGACCAACGATCAGAGAACTTCCAGGAGGTGAGCCCGTGCTCATGTTGACCGACAAGCGTCCCCGTCCGTCGTCGCCGGCTGCGGCCGGAAACGTGTCCGCCGCCACCCGTCGTCTCGTGATCGTGGTGCGGGCCGATCCGGTGATCTGCGGGCACTCCGGTGAAGCCCGCAACCTCGCCGAAGTGGCGCTCACGCGTGGCTTCGACGACGTGCGCATCGTCACCTGGCCGATCGAGACCCTCCAGGCGGCCGGGCTCCCACTCAAGCCGCTCGACACGATCCTGCCCTACAGCGAGGGAATCACCGTCGAACGGCCGGGGGGTGTGGGTGACTACAAGGTGCCCGACGGCCGCTACACGTCGGGCCTCACGGGGCGCTTGGTCGAGATGTTCGCCGACGGCACCCCCACCGTCGCGATGTCGCTGTACCTGCTCCCCCACACGATGGTGGTGCAGGAGGCGCTGATGACGGTGCGCCGTGCCGGGATCGCCCACGACGTCACGACCATCGCCGAGGCGGTGGGTTCCGACATCACCAATGCCGTCCGCTCGTGTGTCGAGCAGCGCCGCTTCGGCGCCGCGATGCAGTTGTTCACGACCTACCTCGCGAACGATCACTGCGTGGCGGTCTCGGCGTTCACCCGCGATCTGATCGTGGCGGCGGCCGAGGAGGTCGATGCCGCCTGCGGGACGTCGTTCGCAGCGTGCTGTCGCGAGCGAGTCCGCATCAGCTATCCGGCCATCGACAGCTCGGCGTACACCGATCTCGACCCCGTCGACGTGCACGACGCGCTCCGCGACCGTGGCCTCGAGCGCAACGGCTATGCGTTGTTCCTCTCGCGGATCACGCCGGCGAAGGGCGTGGACGACCTCATCATCGGCTACCGGGCGAGTGCGGCGCGTGACGCAGTGAAGCTGGTGATCGCCGGCACGGGCCCGGCGCTGCCCGA
>SKSP01000517.1 GCA_007122945.1 Ilumatobacteraceae bacterium
CGTAGCGTCGGGCGTCACTCGGCTCGGGCGACGTAGTCGGCGAACACGCCGTCCGCGGAGGTGTCGGTGTGCTCGATCCGGAATCCGCACCGTTCGATCATCGGCTCCAGCAGCCACGTGAAGGTGGAGTACTCGTCGCGCACGTGCTCCTCGATGTCGCGCCGTGCCCACGCATCGGCGGCCCCGACGTCGGGGAGCGTGGCGCACCACCGTTCGAGGTGGGTCTCGGTGTCGGCTGGATCGAACGAGAACGCGATGTCGGAGAGTCGCAGCACGCCGCCGGGTCGCAGGATCTGTCGCATCCGTGCGAGCGCGACGGCCTTCCACAGGTCGGGGAGGTGGTGCAGCGCCCAACGCGAGTACACGATGTCGGCGGCGGCCCCCTGATGGTCGTAGTCAAGGAACCCGGCTTCCACGACGCGAACGTTGTTCGCACCGGCCGCGGCGACGTTGGCTCGGAGACGGCTGATCATCACCGGTGACACGTCGACCGCGACGACGGCCGCGCACACGGACGCGACGGCGAGGGTGAACTGGCCGGTTCCGGCACCGAGGTCGACCACGACGGATCGTTCGTCGAGCCCGAAGCGTCGGAGCAGCTCGACGTCGCCGGCCGCGTCGGCGTCCTGCTTGTCGTCGTAGCGGGCGACATGGGCGGCGTCGAGGTTCTCGCGGCCGGCCGACGCGACCTCGTCGAGACGCCACCTCGGGGGCGGATGCGACGTGGGGCTCATCCAACGACGATCGCGCCGACAACCATCTCCCGACAGGTGCCACCGGTACCTGTCGGTCCTGGCGTCGCCGTCGGTCACCTGGTGGTGTTCGCCGAAGTTCAGCGAGAGCCGGTGTCGAGAACGCCGACGAGGTTCTCTCACGGGATCGCAACTGCTCCGATGGCTGCGATGCCGTTCGAGGAGCACGCTTCATCAGCCACGACCGGCAGACCCGGGCCGCCACCCGGGTCGGAACGACCCGAGGTGCCCATCCGTTCCGCAGCTTCCGCCGCCCGGGACCGACGTTCGGGGGCTGTGGTATCCATGATGGCGTGGCGATCGAGATCCGACCCGCGACGGTTTTCGCCGACGTCAAGACGATGGTCGGGCCGAAACGGCCCGATGCGAACGTGTGCTGGTGCCTGAGCTATCGCATCCCGTCGAAGGAGAACCGGGCGCTGGTCGGGCCGGCGCGCGAGGAGCGGGTGAAGCAACTGCTCGGAGACGGCCCGATCGGCGTGTTGGCCTACGACGGCGACGAGGTCGTGGGCTGGGCTGCGGTCGCGCCGCGCGCCGACACGGCGTTCGCGCGTAGCCGCACGATCCCAGACGTCGACGACGTCGCCGTGTGGTCGGTGTGGTGCATCAGGGTGCGACCGGGCCATCGCAAGGAAGGGATCTCGCATCACCTGCTGCGCGGTGCGGTGGAGTTCGCCCGCGAGTGCGGCGCCCCTGCGATCGAGGGCTATCCCGTCGACAACCGGGGGGAGCAGGTCGATCTCACGATGGCCTATGTCGGTACTCGAGCGCTCTTCGAGGAGGCCGGGTTCGTCAAGGCGGCCGACACCGGATCGGTGTTGGACGGATTCCCTCGCGTGCTCATGCGCCTGGATCTGCGCTGAAGCTGCTGATCCGTTCACGAGCAACGCCACCCGTCGAGCCGCTCGGTTTCAGGGCCCCGATCCGGGCGATCGTCACCACAGGTGCTGCTTCGTGGGAGTGCGTTTCGCGGCGTTCGAGTGCTCGTCGATGCTGGCGGTGTTGTAGGCGATGTCGTCGAGGTGGAACTCGAGGTAGGCGTATTCGCCTCCGTTCGGGTGCCATCTGCCCTCGCCGACCGTGGCCAGGCGTCGAGACGCGAGGTCGGCGTAGCCGGAGATCGGCGTCGACCATCGCTGTGGGGTGAAGGTGCGGCCGTCGGAGGATGCGGCGAATCGGTCATCGGAGACGAAGTCGACGAGTTCGTCGTTGTCGTCGAACGTGAGCTCCGCACTGATCGTGTGGCCGCCACCGGTGAAGGTCCCGCGCACGTGGTGGTCGTCGATGGTCGTCCAGGCGACCGGGGCGCCGATCAGCGTGGTGGGCGCGAGGATGCACATGTCGTTGAACACCGTGACCGTCTCGGCCCGTGTCAGGTCAGGTCCGGAGGCGTCGACCATCGGGATGAGCGAGCACACCCTGACGCGCATGGTTGCTGCGCTGCCGTGGTACTCGTGGAGTACGTCGACGGGAAGTCCGAACATGGTCGCGTCCATGAAGAACAACCGGCGCGGTCCATCCCCGAAGGTGTTGACCTGCTCCCCGACGAACGACATCCATGGCTTGTCGGCGCCGGCACGGATTCGCCCGTGGATGTGAGCGCGGAGGTTCATCACACGCGGCTTCCCGACGGAGCCGGCACGACGCAGGTAGGCCGCGACCGGCGCGGGAAGATGCTCGAGATCGGTCTCGGTGACGATCGCAGCGGAGCCGGAGGAAGCAGCCAGGGCGGCAGCGGCCTGGGTCCGATAGCGCGATCGGGCGCTCACGGGGCCTCGGGACGCGATGCCGTGAACGACGGCGACGAGGAGCACGATGTTGACGACCGTGCCGGCCTTCGCGTCCGACCACGACGCCATGAGCACCAGCTGTGACGAGACAGCCGCGGCTGCGCCGACGATCCACCATCGGCGGGCTCGGGCGATCAACAGCACTCCGGCGGTGACGGCCAGCGCGCCGGCGACGAGCCACGCGGCGCCCAGCTCGGGGCTGATCGACCCGTCGAGCTGGTCGACGTCGGCCCAGCCGAAGCCTTCGACGGTCCCGAGCAGGTGGATGAGACCGTGGAGGACGACGAGGAGTCCGGTCACCCACCGGATGCTGGTCCGCAGTGTCGGTCGGGTCACGTGTCGAACACGTCCGAAATCGGGCGGCGCAGGCTGTACGGCGCCGCGTCTGCGTGGCCGAAGCGGACGGCGAGCTGTGCGTGCTCACCGTCGAGTTCGAGCAGTTCCTCGAAGCGGCACCGCAGCGCGGCGACCTCGATCGGTTGGTTGACGAACGCCGTCCGGATGTCGAGGGCGGTCGCCTGGAGCGCGAAGCGTTCGTAGGTGCGGCCGGCGTCGACCCATGCCGCCTCGTCGTCGTGTTCGGTGACGACCACGGCGATTCCGGCCGAGCTGGAGATGTTCGCCCGGTCGCGGTTGGATTGTGACCGGGCGGTGATGACGACGGGTGCGAGGAGTCGTCCGAGCCAGTTCGGCAGCGACGGGTTCTTGTTGCACCGGCCGGCCAGTCCGTCGCCACTGCGCAGCGCAGCGGCCGGGTTGAAGCGGATCCACGCGAGGAGTTCGCGTCGGAACGCTCGGTCGGTCAGTTGGACCTGGTTGCCCTCGGC
>SKSP01000221.1 GCA_007122945.1 Ilumatobacteraceae bacterium
AGCCACGGCACCGCGCGTCGGGTCGCGCCCCGACCGAGCCAGCGCGGGTGCCCGATCCGCAGCTCGGCCGGTGCGTCGCGGTTCCGATCGGCGGCGAGCGCGTCGTAGGCGACCGCGCCCGCGGACAGCGTCCACCGGCCCGGTCGGGACCACGACCACACGGGCAGCAGGAAGCGGGTCTGACGCACGAGGTGTGGCGCCGACAGCGTGGCGATACGACGCTCCCGGAGGCTCTCTCGCACCACCTTCACGTCGTACTGCTCGAGATAGCGGATGCCCCCGTGCAGGTACTTCGTCGTGGCCGAGCTGGTGCCCGACCCGAGGTCGCCACGGTCCACCACGAGGACCGATCGCCCGCGCACCGCCGCCTCGCGGGCGATCTGGACGCCCGTGATGCCGGCGCCGATGACGACCAGATCGAACCGACGGTCGAGCCCGCGGTCGTCGTCGAGCCTCGCCACCGCGACCACGACGCGTCCAGGGTCAACGCCGAACGGGCGCGTCGCCGGCGAGGTCGATCTCGTCGAAGGAGTGGATCGCGAGGTGGTCGCCGACGCCCTGCTCGTAGTACTGGTCGCCCGGGCGCCGCACCCCGACGGTGTGCCAGCCGGCCTCGCGAGCGGCGTCGAGCTCGGCGACCAGGTCGGACAGGAACACCGTCTCGCCGGCCGCCACGCCGATCCTGTCCGTGATCGCCCGGTACGAGTCCGCCTCGCGCTTGGGGCCGGTGTTCTCGGTGTCGAAGTGGTCGGTGAACAGCGGCAGGAGGTCCCCCTCCGGCGTGTTGCCGAACCAGGCCCGCTGGGCACTGACCGAGCCCGACGAGAAGATGTACAGCGTGAGGCCGGCCGCGTGCCAGCGGCGGATCGCCGGGATCGCGTCGTCGAAGAAGTGCGACACGAGCTCGCCGGCGGCGAACCCCTCGGCCCAGATCCACCCCTGGAACGCCTTCAACGGTGTGATCTTCTGATCGCGATCGAGCCAGTGGTTCAACCACCAGACGGCCCGATCGAGCGACGCGTCGGGCTCCTGCGCGAGCTCGCGCACCGCGGCGAGCTGCACCTGCACCTCGGGCTCGGTGGCGTGATCGGCGATCCAGGAGGTGAAGCGCTCCCGGCTGTACGGATACAACGTGTCGTGGACGAACCCGGTCGACGAGGTGGTCCCCTCGATGTCGAGCACGACGGCGCGCAGCGTCACGACAGCGGATCCTCTCCGGCGGCCCGGGCCCGGCTCAGGCCGCGCCCACCAGCTCGTCGAACGTCTCGAACTCCGACGCGATGTCGCTCCCGGTGAAGTTGCCGACCCAGCCCTCGGGGATCCGGAAGAAGCGGATGGCGGCGAACTGCGGATCGGTCCCCATGTCGAACCAGTGCGTGGTGCCGGCCGGGACCGACAGCAGATCACCGGCCTCGCACACGACGATCAGGACCTCGCCGTCGATGCGCAGGTAGAACGCCCCCTTGCCCTCGACGAAGAAGCGTACTTCGTCATCGTCGTGGGTGTGCTCGGCGAGGAACTTCTCGCGCGCGCCCGCGGCCCGCGTGGGCCACTCCGGATCGTCGTGGTCGGGAACCAGGCGCGCGACGTCGACCGTGCCGTAACCCTCCGCGCGCAGCCGGTCGACGTCGGCGGCGTACGCCGCGAGCACGGCGTCCTGGTCGGCGTCGGGCGGGAGCTCGGTGGATGCGGTCCAGCGCTCGTAGCGCACGCCTCGCCGCCCGAGCTGTGACACGATCTCGTCGGCGTCGTCCGTGCGGAGCGTGGTGGTGCCCGGGTCGGTGTCGGGATGGATCACGAGGGTGGTCATCAGGTCGTCTCCGTCATCGCGGTTCGCAACGGTGCCAGGGTACCGAACACCTCGCGCAACGGCCCGGCCAGGAGCTCGGACCGGGCGGACCTGACCCGGCGGTACACCGCACCCGAGTCGGGGTCCGGCATCGACACGTCGCCCTCCCCGACCCACCCGGCGACCGTGCCGGCGAGGTCGCCGATCGCGCCGACGGCGAGCGCCGCGAGCGCCGCATCGGCCAGCACCGCGCCGTCCTGTCGCGACGGCACCCGCCACGGCATGCCGACGGCGTCGGCCTTGATCTGGTTCCAGATCGCGCTGCGGGCACCGCCACCCACGGCCAGCACCTCGCGGACCGGGACGCCGTTGGCGGCGAACACGTCGAGGAAGTCGGCGTACTCGAACGCGATCGCCTCCAGCATCGAGCGCCACAGCACCCCGAGGTCGGTCCCGGCGGTCATGCCGAGCCACGTGCCGGCGGCGTCCGGGTTGTCCGGGTTGCCGCCCGACAGGTACGGGGTGAACAGCACCCCGTCGCTGCCAGCGGCGACCTTCGCGGCCAGCCGATCGCCCTCGGCGTACATCGAGTGGTCGCCGTGACGGCCGAGGATCTGGTCGCGGAACCACCGCAGCGACAGCCCACCCGCCTTCACGTACCCCCAGTAGAGGGCCTGGCCCGGCAACGTCGACAACGAGTAGAGCATCCCCGGGACGGCGGTGATCGCCGGCGACGGTTCGGTGACGCCGACCGTCAGGATCGACGCCGTACCGGCGACGTCGGTCGCCATCCCCGATCGGGTCAACCCGGCGCCGAGGTTGGACTGCATGACGTCGCCGGCACCGGCGCAGATCGGCGTGCCGGCGGCGAGGCCGGTCCGCTCGGCCATGTCGGCCGTCAGGTGGCCGACGACGTCCCACGGCCGGTGGACGGTGGGGGCCTGCTCGACGGGGATGCCGAGGTCGTCCAGCTGACGCTCCGACACGGTGCCGGTCGAGGCGTCCCACCCGATGATCCAGCCCGACAGGTGGGACGGATCGGTGTACGCGTCGGCGGCCCGCAACCCGGCGAGGCAGCCGCCGACGTACGGCGCGAGCGACAGGATCTTGGCGATCCGCGCCGAGGCGTCCGGGTCGTGATGGCGGACCCACTCGTAGGTGGTCGCCATCACGTACGTGTCGAGCGCCGCGTTCGCCGACTCGGAGATCCATCGCGGCTCGATCTCTTCGCGCAGCCACCGCACCTCGTCCTGGGCACGGGTGTCGAGGAACGGGATGAGCGGGCGGACCGGTCGCCAGTCGTCGTCGACGAACACCGGCCCGCACAGGATCCCCGAGAGTGCGATCGACGACACCTCGGCACCCGGGACGCCCGCTCGCGCGACCGCCTGGGCGACGGCGTCGACGGTGGCGCCGACGATCTGGTCGGGGTCCATCTCGACCCACCCCGGCCGGAGGTGGTCGAACGTGTGCTCGGCATAGCCCTCGCCGACACAGGTGCCGTCGACCCGGTACAGGCCCGCCTTCGACCCCTGCGTGCCGACGTCGATCCCGCAGAACAGCGTCACGC